>NZ_BMQM01000024.1 GCF_014648115.1 Deinococcus seoulensis | reverse complement strand
GCGGCATGGCGGGCGACAACGTGGGCGTGCTGCTGCGCGGCGTGGCGCGTGACGACGTGGAACGCGGTCAGGTGCTGGCGAAGCCCGGCAGCATCAAGCCGCACACGAAGTTCGAAGCGAGCGTGTACGTGCTGAGCAAGGACGAAGGCGGGCGTCACAGCGCGTTCTTCGGCGGGTACCGCCCGCAGTTCTACTTCCGCACGACGGACGTGACGGGCGTGGTGGAACTGCCCGAAGGTGTGGAGATGGTCATGCCCGGCGATAACATCACGTTCGTGGTTGAGCTGATCAAGCCGATCGCGATGGAAGAAGGCCTGCGCTTCGCGATCCGCGAAGGTGGCCGTACCGTCGGCGCCGGCGTCGTCGCCAAGGTCCTGGAGTAATAGCAATGGTTGCCCCGAAGATTCGCATCAAACTGCGTGGCTTTGACCACAAGGCGCTCGACCAGTCCGCCAGCAAGATCGTGGACACCGTGCGCCGCACCGGCGCGGACGTGAGCGGCCCCGTGCCCCTCCCCACCCGCATCCGCCGCTTCTGCGTCCTGCGTTCCCCCTTCGTGAACAAGGACAGCCGCGAGCACTTCGAGATCCGCACGCACAACCGTCTGGTGGACATCATGAACCCCACCAAGAAGACGATTGACAGCCTGATGACCCTCGACCTGCCCACCGGCGTCGACATCGAGATCAAGACCGTGGGGGGCCGCGCATGAAGGGCATCCTCGGCACCAAGATCGGCATGACCCAGATCTGGAAAGGCGACCGCGCCGTTCCCGTGACGGTCGTCCTGGCTGGCCCGTGCCCCGTCGTGCAGCGCAAGACCGCGCAGACCGACGGTTACGAGGCCGTGCAGATCGGTTACGCCCCCAAGCGCGAGAAGAGCGTCAACAAGCCCGCGCTGGGTCACTTCAAGAAGGCCGGGGTCAGCCCCGTGCGCTTCCTGCGTGAATTCCGCGACTTCAACCCCGAAGGCGACACCGTCAGCATCGACATCTTCGCCGAAGGCGAGAAGATCGACGCGACCGGCACCAGCAAGGGGAAAGGCTTCCAGGGCGTCATGAAGCGCTGGAACTTCAAGGGTGGTCCCGCCAGCCACGGTTCCAAGAAATGGCACCGTCGCCCCGGTTCCATCGGCCAGCGTAAAACGCCCGGCCGCGTGTACAAGGGCAAACGCATGGCCGGCCACATGGGCATGGAGCGCATCACCGTCCAGAACCTGGAAGTGGTCGAGATCCGCGCTGACGAGAACATCATCCTGGTCAAGGGCGCGATCCCCGGTGCCAACGGTGGACTCGTCGTGCTGCGCCAGGCTGCCAAGGGAGGCAAGTAAGACATGGCGCAGATCAACGTCATCGGCAAGAACGGGGGCCGCACCATCGACCTCGAACTGCCGGAAGTGAACAGCGGCGTCCTGCACGACGTCGTCACCTGGCAGCTCGCCAGCCGCCGCCGCGGCACGGCCAGCACCAAGACCCGCGCTCAGGTGAGCGCGACCGGCAAGAAGATGTTCAGCCAGAAAGGCACCGGTAACGCCCGTCACGGCGACCGCAGCGTCCCCACCTTCGTGGGCGGCGGCGTCGCCTTCGGCCCGAAACCCCGCAGCTACGGCTACACCCTGCCCCGCAAGGTCCGCCAGCTGGGCCTCGCCATGGCCCTGGCCGCCCGCCAGGACGAAGGCAAACTGGTCGCAGTGGACGGCTTCGACGTCGACGGCAAGACCAAGAACTTCGTCTCCTGGGCCGCGCAGAACGGCATGGACGGCACCGAGCGCGTCCTGATCGTCACTGACGACGCCCAGACCCGCCAGGCTGCCCGTAACGTCGCCTGGGCCACCGTGATGCCCGTCGCCGGCCTGAACGCCTACGACATCCTGCGCCACGACCGTCTGGTGATCGACGCGATCGCGCTGGAACCCGCCCAGGAAGGGGAAGAGGCATGAGCCACTACGACATCCTTCAGCAGCCCGTGATCAGCGAGAAGGCCTACGCCGGCATGGAACGCGGCGTGTACACCTTCTGGGTGAGCCCCAAGGCCACCAAGACCGAAATCAAGAGCGCCGTCCAGAAAGCGTTCGGTGTGACCGTCATCGGTATCAGCACCATGAACGTCCCTGGCAAGCGTAAGCGCGTCGGCCGCTTTATCGGCCACCGCGCCGACCGCAAGAAGGCCATCGTGCGTCTCGCCGACGGCCAGAAGATCGAGGCCCTCGAAGGCCAGGCCTAAGGAGAGATTGAACATGGCCGTCAAGAAATACCGTCCGTACACCCCCAGCCGTCGCCAGATGACGACTGCGGACTTCAGCGGACTGACCAAGAAGCGCCCCGAAAAAGCGCTCACCACCGCCCTCCCCAAGACCGGCGGTCGTAACAACCGTGGCCGCATCACCAGCCGCTTCATCGGCGGTGGCCACAAGCGCCTGTACCGCATCATCGACTTCAAGCGCCGCGACAAGGCCGGCGTGACCGCCAAGGTCGCCGCCGTCGAGTACGATCCCAACCGCAGCGCCCGCATCGCCCTGCTGCACTACGCCGACGGCGCCAAGCGTTACATCCTGGCCCCCGAAGGCCTGATGGTCGGCGCGACCGTGAACGCCGGACCCGAAGCCGAACCCAAGCTGGGCAACGCCCTGCCGCTGCGTTTCGTGCCCGTCGGTGCCGTCGTGCACAGCGTCGAACTGGTTCCCGGCAAGGGCGCCCAGCTGGCCCGCAGCGCCGGCACCAGCATCCAGGTGCAGGGTAAGGAAAGCGACTACGTGATCCTGCGACTGCCCAGCGGCGAACTGCGCCGCGTGCACAGCGAGTGCTACGCCACCATCGGTACGGTCGGCAACGCCGAGCACAAGAACATCAACCTCGGTAAGGCCGGTCGCAGCCGCTGGCTCGGCCGCAAGCCCCACCAGCGCGGTAGCGCCATGAACCCCGTGGATCACCCCCACGGCGGTGGTGAAGGCCGTACCGGCGCCGGCCGCGTGCCTGTGTCCCCCTGGGGCCAGCCCGCCAAGGGTCTCAAGACCCGCAAGAAGCGCAAGAACAGCGACCGCTTCATCATCACCCGCCGCGGCGGGAAGTAAGGAGGGTAGGACATGCCCCGTAGCCTCAAGAAAGGCCCGTTCGTGGATGACCACCTCCTGAAGAAGGTCGACGTCCAGAACGAAAAGAAAGACAAGCGCGTCATCAAGACCTGGTCGAGGCGCTCCACCATCGTCCCCGAAATGATCGGCCACACCATTGCCGTCCACAACGGCAAGCAGCACGTGCCCGTCTTCGTGAACGAGCAGATGATCGGCCACAAACTCGGCGAGTTCAGCCCCACCCGCAACTACCGCGGCCACGGCGCTGACAAGAACGCCAAGGGGAGCAAGAAGAAATGACCGCTCCAGTCACTGAATTCCGCAACAAGAAGCAGCGCAAGCAGAACGTCAAGCTGCGCACGCCCGGCAAGGCCATCGCCAAGTACGTCCGCATCAGCCCCCGCAAGGTGCGTCTGGTCGTCGACGTGATCCGCGGCAAGAGCGTCCGTGACGCCGAAGACCTGCTGCGCTTCATCCCCCGCGCCGCCAGCGAGCCCGTCGCGAAAGTCCTGAACAGCGCCAAGCACAACGCGCTGCACAACGACAACATGCTCGAAGACCGCCTGGTCATCACGGCCGCCTACGTGGACGCCGGACCGACCCTCAAGCGCCTGATTCCCCGCGCCCGTGGCAGCGCGAACATCATCAAGAAGCGCACCAGCCACATCACCATCATCGTGGGCGAGAAGGGGAACAAGTAATGGGTAACAAGATCAACCCGAACGGCTTCCGCCTGGGCATCACCCGTGGCTGGAACAGCCGCTGGTACGCCGGCAAGAAGCAGTACGCCGGTCTGCTGAAAGAAGACGAGAAGATCCGTAACCTCGTCGGCAAGAAGCTCAACGCTGCAGGCATCGCCCGCATCGAGATCGAGCGCGCCGGCCAGCAGGTCAACGTGATCATCAGCGCCGCGAAACCCGGCATCGTGATCGGCAAGGGCGGCGAGTCCATCAAGGAACTCCGCCAGGACATCGAGAAACTCGTGTCCGCCGGCACGGTCGCGGTGAACGTCGCCGAGATCCCCAACCCCAACATCAGCGCGCCCCTGGTCGCCCTGCGCATCGCCGAGCAGATCGAACGCCGCTTCGCGTTCCGCCGCGCCATGAAGCAGGCCGCCCAGCGCGTGATGGAATCCGGCGCCCGCGGCGTCAAGATCATCCTGTCCGGCCGCCTCGGCGGAGCCGAGCAGGCCCGCACCGAGATGGTCCGCGAAGGCCGCGTGCCCCTGCACACCCTGCGCGCCGACATCGACTACGGCACCGCCCTGGCCCGCACCACCTACGGCATCCTGGGCATCAAGGTCATGGTCTTCACCGGTGAAGTCATCGGCGGCCGCACCGAAACCTTCGCCCGTCCCCAGCGCCGCAACGACGAACGTCGTCCCGAAGGCGACCGTCCCAACCGCCGCCGCCCGACCGCGCGGCGCCGCCCCGGAGGTGAGTGATGCTTCTTCCCAAGCGCACCAAGTTCCGTAAACAGCACCGCGGCCGGATGACCGGTGACGCCAAGGGCGGCGACTACGTCGCGTTCGGCGACTACGGCCTGATCGCCCTGGAACCCGCCTGGATCCGCAGCAACCAGATCGAGGCCTGCCGTATCGTCATGAGCCGTCACTTCCGCCGCGGCGGTAAGATCTACATCCGGATCTTCCCCGACAAGCCCGTGACCAAGAAGCCCGCCGAAACCCGAATGGGTAAAGGGAAAGGCGCCGTGGAGTTCTGGGTCAGCGTCGTCAAGCCCGGCCGCGTCATGTTCGAAGTGTCCGGCGTGACCGAAGTCCAGGCCAAGGAAGCCTTCCGTCTGGCCGGTCACAAGCTGCCCATCCAGACCAAGATGGTCAAGCGCGAGGTTTACGATGAAGCCCAGTGAGATGCGTAACCTGAAGGCCGACGATTTCGCCCGCGAAATCGACGCCCGCAAGAAAGAACTGATGGAGCTGCGCTTCCAGGCCGCCACCGGCAACCTGGCCCAGCCCCACCGCGTGACGCAGCTGCGCCGCGAAGTCGCCCAGCTCAACACCATCCGTGGCGAGCTGAGCAAGCAGGGAGAGCAGGCATGAAAAAGACCTTTACCGGCGTCGTCGTGAGCGACAAGGCCGACAAGACGGTCAGCGTGAAGGTCGAGCGCCGCTTCGCTCACCCGCTGTACGGCAAGGTCGTGACCCGCAGCCACAAATACGCTGCCCACGACGAGAACAACGAATTCAAGATCGGTGACCGCGTCGAGATCCTCGCCGTGCGCCCCATCAGCAAGACCAAGACCTGGAAGGTCACCAAGCTGATCGAGCGTCCCCGTGGCATCGAAACCACCGCCGTGGAAACCGAAGGCGGTAACGCATGATCATGCCCCAATCCCGCCTCGACGTGGCGGACAACAGCGGCGCCCGCGAGATCATGTGCATCCGCGTGCTGAACAGCGGCATCGGCGGCAAGGGCCTGACGACCGGCGGCGGCGGTAACAAACGCTACGCCCACGTCGGCGACATCATCGTCGCCTCCGTCAAGGACGCCGCCCCCCGCGGTACCGTCAAGGCCGGCGACGTCGTCAAGGCCGTGGTCGTGCGTACCAGCCACGCCATCAAGCGCGCCGACGGCAGCACCATCCGCTTCGACAAGAACGCGGCCGTCATCATCAACAACCAGGGTGAACCCCGCGGCACCCGCGTCTTCGGGCCGGTCGCCCGTGAACTGCGTGACCGCCGCTTCATGAAGATCGTCTCCCTGGCACCGGAGGTGCTGTAATGCCCCGTCCCAGCGCTGGTAGCCACCACAACGACAAGCTGCACATCAAGAAGGGTGACACTGTCATCGTCCTGAGCGGCAAGCACAAAGGCAAGACCGGCAAGGTCCTCCTCGCCCTGCCCCGCGACCAGAAGGTCGTCGTGGAAGGCGTGAACCTCGTCACGAAGAACGTCAAGCCCAGCCCCGCCAACCCCCAGGGCGGCCAGGAACAGCGCGAGCTGGCCCTGCACGCCAGCAAGGTGTCCATCGTGGACCCCGAGACCGGTAAGGCCACCCGCATCCGCAAGACGGTCGTGGACGGCAAGAAAGTCCGTGTCGCTGTCGCCAGCGGCAAGAACATCGACTGAATTTCAGGGTCACGCGCAAGCGTGACCTGGGCGACCCGTCCGCCCGAAGAGAGGCAACATGCAGACCCTGAAGACCAAGTACAACGAGCAGGTGCGCCCGGCCCTGGTGGAGCAGTTCAGCTACTCCAGCGTCATGGCCGCGCCCCGCATCGAGAAGATCGTGATCAACGAAGGCCTGGGTTCCGCCAAGGAAGACAGCAAAGCCATCGACAAGGCCGCCAAGGAACTGAGCCTGATCACCCTTCAGAAGCCCATCATCACCAAGGCGAAGAAGAGCATCAGCAACTTCAAGCTGCGTCAGGGCATGCCGGTCGGCATCAAGGTCACGCTGCGCGGCGAGCGCATGTACGTGTTCCTCGAGAAGCTGATCAACATCGGCCTTCCCCGCATCCGTGACTTCAAGGGTGTCAACCCCAACGCCTTCGACGGCCGCGGTAACTACAACCTCGGGATCAAAGAGCAGCTGATCTTCCCGGAAATCACCTACGACATGGTCGACAAGGTGCGTGGCATGGACATCACCATCGTGACCACTGCCAAGACCGACGAAGAAGCCCGCGCCCTCCTGCAGGGTCTGGGCCTGCCCTTCCGGAAATAAGGAACTGATATGGCGAACACCTCGAAAGTTGTCAAGGCAGCCCGCGGCCACAAATTTGCCGTGCAGAACTACAGCCGTTGCAGCCGCTGCGGCCGCGCCCGCGGGTACTACCGCTTCTTCGGCATGTGCCGCATCTGCATCCGCGAGATGGCGCACAAGGGCGAACTGCCCGGCGTGAAGAAAGCCAGCTGGTAATCAGCTGACACCCCCCAAGGCCTCCCCACGCGGGAGGTCTTTTGCATTCCCGCCGCGATCACGGCCCAGGGATCACAGCTCAGGGATCACAGTGCAGGACTCACGGCGCATGGCAGCCTGGCGTCCCAGGTCCGGTCCGGCAGCCTGTCGGGGCGGCTTGTCGGGGCGGCGAGGAACTGATACACTCTCAAATTGCCGTGCTCTGAATCTTCAGGGTGTGGATGCAGTGCCCCCCGGATACGAACCTGTCGCCTTGAGAGGTGATCGTCCGGTGGTGGTGAAGACCCAACAGAAGAGACGCGCCACTGGCCACCACTTCCACTTGGGGAGAACCGCGCCCGACCGCCAGCTTGCCTGGGGCCGGGCCACCTGCCGGGAGCAGGCCCGCACACGCGGGAACCAGCCCGGATCAACACCAGCCCATTGGAGGCTACATGTTGAGTGATCCCATCGCCGATATGCTCACGCGCATCCGTAACGCGACGCGCACCTTTAAGGAGACCGTGGACGTCCCGGCCTCCAAGTTCAAGGAAGAACTGGCCAAACTGCTCGTGCAGGAAGGCTACGTTGCGTCCTACGAGCGCCTGCTGCCCGAAGGGCAGAAGTTCGACGTGCTGCGCCTGACCCTGAAGTACGGCGCCAAGCGTGAGCAGGTCATCAAGCACATCGAGCGCATCAGCCGTCCTGGCCGCCGCGCGTACGTGAGCGCCGACAACCTGCCCCGCGTTCAGCGTGGCCTGGGCGTTGCCGTGGTTTCCACGAGCAAGGGCCTGCTGGCCGACCGCGACGCCCGTAAACAGGGTGTTGGCGGCGAAGTCATCTGCGTTCTCTGGTAATCCCCTTCCCGGGAGTCCAGCGAGCACGAGATCTCACCTGACCTCGGCCTCCCATAGCGGGAAGGTCCGAATTTAAGGAAAGAAGGAGGACAGCACATGTCCCGAATTGGTAAACAGCCCATCGCCGTGCCGAGCGGCGTGACCACGAGCGTCGCCGGTGGCGTGTTCAAGGTCAAAGGCCCCAAAGGCGAACTGACCGTTCCCTACAACCAGGAACTGACCATCAAGCAGGACGGTGACCAGCTGCTGGTCGAGCGTCCCAGTGATCAGCAGCGTCACCGTGCCCTGCACGGCCTGACCCGCACCCTGGTCGCCAACGCCGTCAAGGGCGTCAGCGACGGTTACACCATCAACCTGGAACTCAAGGGCGTCGGTTTCCGCGCCAAGCTCGCCGGGAAGGCCCTGGAACTGACCATCGGTTACAGCCACCCCGTCGTGATCGAGCCCCCGGCCGGCGTGACCTTCACTGTTCCGGAACCCACCAAGATCGACGTGAGCGGCATCGACAAGCAGCTCGTCGGCCAGGTGGCCGCCAACGTCCGTAAAGTTCGTAAGCCCGACGCCTACCACGGCAAGGGTGTGCGCTTCGCCGGTGAGAAAATCAGCCTCAAGGCCGGTAAGGCTGGCGCCACCGGCGGGAAAGGGAAGAAATAATGGCTGCCCAGACTACCGTGCGCCGCAAACTCCGCGCCCGCCGCAAAGTGCGTCAGGCTGCCGGAGAGCGCCTGCGCCTCAGCGTGTACCGCTCCAGCAAGCACATCTACGCCCAGATCATCGACGACAGCAAGGGCATCACGCTCGCCGCTGCCAGCAGCGCTGCCGTCAAGACGGGTACCAAGACTGACACCGCCGCCGCCGTTGGGAAGGCACTGGCCGAAGCTGCCGTTGCCAAGGGTGTGACCAAGGTGGTTTTCGACCGTGGACAGTACCGCTACCACGGACGCGTGAAAGCGCTCGCAGACGCGGCGCGGGAGGGTGGCCTTGACTTTTAACCGACGCAACGACCGCAATGCGGAGCGCGAGAGCAGCGAATTCGAAGAGAAGATGCTGTTCGTCAACCGCACCAGCAAGACCTACCAGGGCGGCCGCCGTTTCCGCTTCTCCGCACTGGTGATCCTGGGCGACCGCAACGGCCGCGTGGGCATGGGTATCGGCAAGGCGAAAGAAGTGCCCGTGGCCATCGAGAAGGCCAAGAGCATCGCCCGCAAGAACATGATCATGGTGCCCGTCGAGAACGGCACCATCCCGCACGACATCGTCGGCGTGAACAGCACCAGCCGCGTGCTGCTCAAGCCCGCAGGCCCCGGTACCGGCGTGATCGCGGGCACCGTGCCCCGCTCCATCGCCGAACTGGCTGGCATCACCAACATGCTGTCCAAGGAACTCGGCAGCCGTAACAAGGTGAACGTGGCGTACGCCGTGTTCGACGGCCTGAAGAACCTCCGCACCGCCAAGCAGGTCCGTGCCCTGCGCGGCGAGGCGCAACCCACCGGAGGCGCGCAGTGAAAATCACCCTCAAGCGCAGCGTCATCGGTCGCCCTGGCTACCAGGTGAAGACCCTCCACGCGCTGGGCCTCAAAAAGATCGGCGACAGCCGTGAAGTCAGCGACAGCCCTGCCATCCGTGGCATGGTGAACACCGTCAAGCACCTCCTGGAGGTGGAAGCGTGAAGCTCCACGAACTCAAACCCCACGCTGGCAGCCGCAAGGACCGCAAGCGCGTCGGTCGCGGCCCCGGCGGCACCGACAAGACCGCCGGTCGCGGTCACAAGGGCCAGAAGAGCCGTAGCGGCGCCGGTAAGGGCAGCTACTTCGAAGGTGGCCGCAGCACCCTGATCAGCCGCCTGCCCAAGCGCGGTTTCAACAACGTCGGCATCACGTTCGAAGTTGTGAACCTGGGCAAGCTCGAAGGCATCGAGGACACCACCATCGACCGCAACACGCTGGAACTCGCGGGCCTCGTGCGCCGCAAGAACCGCCCCGTGAAGCTGCTCGGCAACGGTGAAGTGACCCGCGCCCTGACCATCCACGTCGACGCGGCCAGCGAAAGCGCCGTCAAGGCCGTGGAAGCCGCCGGTGGTCAGGTCATCCTGCCCGCCGCGAAGACGGAAAGCGCCGAGAAGGCGGAGTAAATGCTGCGCGCCTTCCGCGACGCGTTCCGGATTCCGGACCTTCAGCGGAAGATTGTCTTCACCCTGCTGCTCCTCGCGGTGTACCGACTCGGGAGTGCCATACCCACTCCCGGCGTCAACACCGCCGCACTTGAACAGGCCACCTCGGGTGGCCTTTTCGGGTTGATCAGCATGCTCTCGGGCGGCAATCTTTCGCAGTTCTCGATCTTCGCGCTGGGCGTGCTGCCGTACATCACGGCCAGCATCGTGATTCAGCTGATGACCACCACCATCCCCGCCCTGGAGAAACTCTCGAAGGAAGGCGAGGAAGGCCGCAAGAAGATCAACCAGTTCACGCGGTACGCCGCCGTGGGCCTGGGCGCCGTGCAGGCACTGTTCTTCTCGCTGTACATCACCAGCAACCCCTCGTTCCTGGCGCCCGGCTGGGATCCGGGGATCTTCACGTTGGTCGTGATGGTCCTGACCCAGGTGG
Source organism: Deinococcus seoulensis (assembly GCF_014648115.1). NCBI lineage: Bacteria > Thermotogati > Deinococcota > Deinococci > Deinococcales > Deinococcaceae > Deinococcus > Deinococcus seoulensis. The sequence goes on along the minus strand of NZ_BMQM01000024.1, from coordinate 45,294 downwards.
CCGGGATCGCGTTCACCATGTGGATCGGCGAGCGCATCACGGACGTGGGTGTCGGCAACGGCATCAGCCTGATCATCACGGCGGGCATCATCGCGGTGTACCCGCGTGAGATCGCCGCGACCGCGCAGTTGCTGTCCACCGATCAGGTGCAGATCCTGTCGCTGGTGGCGTTCGTGGCCGTGATCCTGCTGACCATCGCCGGCATCGTGTACGTGTACCAGGCCGAGCGCCGCGTGCCCGTCACGTACGCCCGCGCGCGTGCCGGTGCGGCCGGTCAGGCCCGCGGGGCCGGTCAGGCCACCTGGCTGCCCATCAAGGTGAACCAGGCGGGCGTGATTCCGGTGATCTTCGCCTCGGCGATGCTGATCCTGCCGAACCTGATCGCCACGGCGACCGCTACCCGCGCGCCCGCCGTGAACGCCTGGATTCAGACGAACCTGACTTTCGGGCAGCCGCTGTACCTGCTGCTGGAAGCGGCGCTGATCTTCGGGTTCACGTACCTGTACAACTCCGTGCAGTTCGACCCCAAGCGCATTGCCGAGCAACTGCGCGAGGCGGGCGGTTTCATTCCGGGCGTCCGTCCGGGCACGCCCACCGCCGACTTCCTGGGCACCATCAGCAGTCGCCTGAGCCTGTGGGGCGCGATCTTCCTGGTGATCCTGACCATCCTGCCCCAACTGGTGCAGAAGGTCACGGGCATCACCACCTTCCAGTTCTCTGGAACGGGGCTGCTGATCATCGTGGGTGTCGCCCTCGAAACGCTCAAGCAGCTCGAAGCGCAACTGACGGTCCGCCGTTACGACGGGTTCATCAGCAAGGGCCGCATCCGTGGCCGCCTGAACAACTGAACCTGACGCCTTTCCCGGAACCCGCTTCCGGAACCCGCCTGCCCGTCACGCAGGCGGGTTTTTCGTGCGTGTCCGCTCGGGCCGGAGCAGCGGTGGGGCGGGATTCGTTACCTGCCGGGGTACAGGCCCGGACTGGGCAGCGCGGCCCCCCGCAGCGCCGGAGCCTTTATCCTGAAGGTCTAACGGAGGGAAAGTGTGACTGGACAGAAGAACAACGTCGTGATCTTCCTCGGGCCTCCCGGCGCAGGCAAGGGAACCCAGGCGGAACGACTGGCGCAGGACCGTGGCCTCGTGAAGATCAGCACCGGGGACATCCTGCGGGATCACGTGAAGCGCGGCACCGAACTGGGCGAGCAGGTCAAGCCCATTCTGGACGCCGGGAAACTGGTGCCCGACGAGATCCTGATCGCCCTGATCCGCGACCGGCTGGCCGACATGGACAGCGTGCGCGTGATCTTCGACGGCTTCCCGCGTACGACCGCGCAGGCGCAGGGGCTGGACGTGCTGCTGGAGGAACTGGGCGCGCCCGTGAACGCCGTGCCGCTGCTGGAAGTGCCGGACGAGGTGCTGGTGGGCCGCATCGTGGAGCGTGGCCGTCAGGCGGCCGAGCGGGGCGAGGCGGTGCGCAGCGACGACACCGAGGAGGTGGCGCGCCACCGTCAGCAGGTGTACCGCGAGCAGACGCAGCCGCTGATCGATTACTACTCCGCGCGGGGGCACCTGTACCGCGTGGACGGTGTGGGCGGCATGGACGAGGTGTACGAGCGGATCGTGGCTGGCCTGAAGTAGGCACTGTGACAGGGGGCCGGAGGTGACGTGCAGGACTGCCGTCGCTTCCGGCCCTTTCCTGTGACGTTGCAGCACTTGCCCCGGAACGGTGAATGCGTTACATTACGCCAGTAACGTAATTCATTCTCTGACATCTGGTGCGTGCGCGCCGGACGTGAAAGGAAGGCCCATGACCCCCACGCCCACTCCGCTGACCTCCGACACCGTCCTGGCCCTCGCACCCGACGCCGCCAGCGCCCACGCCGCCCGCAAACTCTCCACGCCCGGCAAATGGCAGAACCTGAACGCCCCCCCCGGCAGCCTGTGGGGCGAATGCCAGGGCAGCGGCAGCACCCCCTACCTGACTGGCGTGGACCTGAGCGGCCCGGCCTTCAAGTGCTCATGCCCCAGCCGCAAGTTCCCCTGCAAGCACGCGCTGGCCCTGCTGCTGCTCCGCGCCTCCCACGCAGAAACCTTCGGACAGGCCGCGCCGCCCGGCACCCTCCAGACCTGGCTGGACGGCCGGGCCGCGCGGGCAACAGCAGAACGCCCGGCCGCAGACGGCAACCCGGCCACTCCCGCTGGAAACGCCGCGCCCGACCCGGCCGCACAGGCCAGACGCCGCGCCGCCCGCGAGAAGAAAGTCAACCTGGGACTGAACGCCCTGCACACCTTCCTGAACGACCTGATCCGCGACGGCCTCGCGCACGCCCCCACCCGCCCATACAGCGACTGGGACACCCAGGCCGCCCGCCTCGTGGACGCCCAGGCACCCGGCGCCGCCCGACTGGTCCGGCAGATTCCCGACCACCTGCACGACCCCGCCGCACTGCTCGCGCACCTGGCCCGCCTGTACCTGCTGACCGAAGCCTGGGCCCACCGCGACACCCTGTCTGGCACCGAACAGGCCGACCTGCGCGCCGCGCTGGGCTTCCCGCTCGACTCGGCCAGCGTGCTGTCTGGCGGCGGCATCCGCGCCCACTGGCAGGTCATGGGTCAGAGCGTCACCGAGGAGGACACCATGAGCACCCGGCGCACCTGGCTGGTCAGCGGCGACCACACCGCCCTGCTGCTGGACTTCTCGGCCGCCGGACGCCCCTTCCCGCCCGCCCTGCCCCCCGGCGCGGAGGTACAGGCCGAGGTGTGCTTCGCGCCCGGCACGTTCCCGCAACGCGCCCTCCTGAACGGTGAGACCGCCGCCACCGGCCCTGCGCGTCCGGCAGACGGCCTCACGCTGGACGCCCTGCTGGACCGGCACGGCGCGGCCCTCGCCCTGAACCCCTGGCTGGAACGCACCGCGCACCTGACCGGCCCGCTGCACCTGCTGCCCGGCGACCCCTGGCACGCGCAGGACAGCACCGGCCGCCTCCCCCTGACCGGCAGCGGGCGCACCCTGCACACCCTCCTCGCCCTGAGCGGCGGGCACCCCGTCACCGTGTACGCCGAATGGAACGGCGAGACCCTGACCCCCCTGAGCGTGCAGCAAGGCGGTACGCTGCACCCCTTCCGGCCCACGGTGAACGCATGAACGACCACGACGCCCTGCTGGCCCTGGCCCTGATCGGCACCGCACGCGGCACCCTGCCCACACCCAGCACGGACGCCCCCGGACAGGCCGCCGCGCAGATCACCCGCCCGGACGCCGAGGGTACCCTGCTGGCCCGCGCCGCCCTGCACGCCCTGACGCACGCCGCCGGACGCACCCCCGACCCCGCCAGCGACGCGCCCCCCGCACCCGCACCCGCCGACACCCTGCCGGAAGCGCCGGAACGTGCCGCGCGGCACCTGCCACTGGTCCTCGGCACGCCCCTCCTGAGCGAATGGCTGACCCTCTGCGCGCACGCCGGATGGCGCGTCCCCACCGCCCACCTGCCGGAACTCCTCGACGCCGCCCGGAACGACAGCCGCCTGCGCCACCTGCTGACCCCCGTACTGGGCGAACGCGGCCGCTGGCTCGCGCAGTTCAACCCCGACTGGTCCTTCATGCCCCCCGACGAGGACACCTGGGACACCGCCACCGACGCGGGCCGCGAAACCCTGTGGCGCAGCGTCCGCGAACGCGACCCGCACGCCGCCCGCGACCTCCTGAACCAGCACCTGAGCAGCGAACGCGCCGCCAGCCGAAAACGCCTCCTGATCGCCCTGCTCGACACCCTTGCCCCAGACGACCACACCCTCGAACCGCTGCTGGACGCCCTGACCACCGACCGCAGCGACGACGTACGCACCCTGGCCCGCATGACCCTGCACCGCCTGAGCCGCAGCGCCCAGAACGCCCGCAACGCCGCCCGGTTCGCCGCCCTGGTGAGCCTGGAAAACCCCGGTCTGCCCGGCCGCCTGACCCGGCCCACCGGCCCCGACGAGCACGCCACCCGCGACGGCCTGCCCGACCCCACCAGCAAGGACGCCCTGAGCGCCGCGGCCCTGCTGGAGCACCTGCTGGAACACACCCACCCGGACGCCCTGCTGGCCGCACTGAACATCCCGCCCGCCACGCTCGTGAACATCGCCCGGCAGCACGACCACCTGCCCGCACTGGTGCAGAACGCCGTCAACACCAGCCATCCGGCACTGGCCGCCGCGCTCCTGCACGACCTGCCCACCCACCCCTTCCTGCTCCAGATCGGACCACCCGAAACGCTGGCCGCCGCGCAGAAGCAGGCCCTGCAAGACCGCGACCCGGAACGCCTGCTGGCCCTCCTCGGCCCCCAACCCGGCCCCTGGCCCCCCGACCTGAGCGCCGACCTCCTGACCACCCTGCACGCCACCTGCCCCACCCGCCACCACGCCACCCACACCTACCGCTGGGAACAACTCGCGGAACTCGCCGCCACCCACGCCCACCCACACATCCCCCACCCCGGCCCACTGCCAGACGACGCCACCGAATGGGCCCCCCAGACCATGAACAAGCTCCAGGCCACCCTGGACCTCAGGCAGCAACTCTGGACCGACTTCGGCAAGGGGAGAGGATGACGGTGGACTTGAGACTCCTCAGGCGGGAAATTCGAGCGCAGAAAGCGACGCCAGCCAGATTGAATGACCTTGCAGCCGCAGATGTCACTCTGGCCCGGTTGATTGCGCGGCAGTACCACACACCAGTTCCCGTCTTGGAGACACTGGCCAGTCACGCAGATGTATTCACCCGCCGTAATGTTGCCGGACATTCCCGAACGCCCACAGCAACCCTGATACAACTGGCCAGAGAGCGGCGCTTCCATGTTCTGAAGGCGTTGGCAAGTAACCGGGGCACTCCAGGTGAAGTCATCAACAAACTGGCGCGACACCATCATCACACCGTGAGAGCGGCCTGCCTGGGCCATCCGCAGCTCAGCTTCAACCGGTACTACCAACTGGCCCACGACCCCCATGCAGGTGTGCAGACCGCGTGGCTGGAGCATGAACTCACCCTCATCCGTTGGAAGAGCACGCCGCTGCCCACGCCCGACGAACTTGCGGCGTGGCTCGCCTCTCCACACATTTCTTTCCGTCATGTCCTGGCGCGGCACCTGTACCTCCTCCTCCCTGAACAGCAGACCGCCACCGCCGACGCTCTGCTCACCAACGACGACCCGGTCATCCGCGAACACGTCATCTTGTACGCCTCGGAAGCCATGCAAAACCTTCACTCTCGCGACCCTTCGCCCTGGATTCGCGGGGTCATCGCTGCCCGCACTACCGACCCTGACCTCGTACGTTCCCTGCTTGACGACCCCGACGAGCACGTCCGCCGCGCCGCCACCCGCAACCCCCAACACATTGCCCATCCCGGAGCCCACCCATGACCACCCCTGATTCCACCGTCCTCCGTCAGCACGCCGAGCAGGCCTACGCGCACGAACTGTCAGCCCTGGCCGCGCACGACGACCGGCCCCGCCCGCCCCGCTGGAACCTCTCGCCGCACGCCGTCCTGACGTACCTGATGGGCGGCACGCTGAAAGACGGCACCGAGATTACCCCCAAGTACGTCGGGGAACGCCGCCTGATGGAGATTGCCGTCGCCACGCTCGCCACGGACCGCGCCCTGCTGCTGATCGGCGTGCCCGGCACCGCCAAGAGCTGGGTCAGCGAGCACCTGGCCGCCGCGATCAGCGGTACCAGCACCCTGCTCGTGCAGGGCACCGCCGGCACCAGCGAGGAGAGTGTGCGCTACGGCTGGAACTACGCCCGCCTGCTCGCCGAGGGTCCCAGCGAGGCCGCCCTGGTCGAGAGTCCCATCGTGCGTGCCATGCGCACCGGGAAGATCGCCCGCCTGGAAGAACTGACGCGCGTGCAGAGCGACGTGCAGGACACCCTCATCACCATCCTGTCCGAGAAGACGCTGCCCATCCCGGAACTGAACGCCGAGGTGCAGGCCGTGCAGGGCTTCAATCTGATCGCCACCGCCAACAACCGCGACAAGGGCGTGAACGACCTGAGCAGCGCTCTGAAACGCCGCTTCAACACGGTCATCCTCCCCGTGCCGGACAGCCTGGACGACGAGGTCAGCATCGTCACCCGCCGCGTCGCGCAACTTGCCACCAACCTCCACATTCCCGCCCAGCCGCCCGCGCTGGAGGAAGTGCGCCGGATCGTCACCGTGTTCCGCGAACTGCGCGCCGGAGCCACCGAGGACGGCAAGACGAAACTCAAGAGCCCCAGCGGCAGCCTCAGCACCGCCGAGGCGATCAGCGTCGTGAACCACGGCCTGAGCCTCGCCGCGCACTTCGGTAACGGGCACCTGACCGCCCACGACGTCGCCGCCAGCCTCGTGGGGGCCGTCGTGAAAGACCCCGTGCAGGACAGCGTCATCTGGCGCGAGTACCTCGAAACTGTGGCGAAGAAACGCGACGACTGGAAAGACTTCTATAAAGCCTGCCGGGCGGTGAGCTGAATGACGGACATGGACGACCGGGAATGGTCGGAAGAGGAAGTCGAGCAATTTCTCGAGGAGTTCAGACGTCTGAACGCTCGACCAGCCAGCGTCCTGCAAGTTGGGGGATTCATGCCAACCCGCAGACCACTGGCCTCACACATTGGATTGATTCCAGTCATGCGGCCACACGAGACTTGGCCCCTGGACACACAGGAGCGTCCCATGCAGTTCATCGCGCAACTCAACCTGACGGAGGCCCCTTACCTCCCAGATGAACTGAAGCAATACGCCCTCCTGACTCTTTTCGTGGCAGAGGACTGCATACAGCGGCGTTTCATGCCGGGAAGTTGGACACTCAGGGCCTACCCGACTGTGGCCGACCTGATCCCGGTGGAGCCTCCACAGCAGCCCTGGCACTGGATGCGAGGGTTTGAATGCCAGTGGCAACTGATCACCGACTACCCCGCATATGACGACGCGCAACTCAAATTGCCGGACGGACTTAGCCTTGAGGATGACCTTCCTGAGGAAATCCACGGCTTCAACGTTGCTCGAAGCAAGGTGGGCGGATTCGCCTCGACAATCCAGCACGAGGTCGAGTTCGTCAGCGCCACACAAACAGTAGATGGCGGGCAGCGGGGCGATAATCCTCCCTTCGTGCTTCAGATTAACAGCGAGGAGAAAGCGCAATTGATGTGGGCAGACAACGGCACGCTTTACGTCGGAAAGCGAACTGGTACGGACGAATGGTTCGCGTCCTGCCAGTTCTACTGAGGTCTGACCGTGACATCATTGATCTCCATTTTCCCCATCCGTCATCACGGCCCCGGCAGTGCGCGGTCGCTGGAGCACGCGCTGTCGCAGCTCAATCCGGACGTGGTGCTGGTCGAGGGGCCGTCCGATGCGGATTCCGTGCTGCCGTTCCTGGCGCTGGAGGACATGAAGCCGCCCGTGGCGCTGCTGGGCTACGTGAACGACGATCCGGCGCGGGCCTCATTCTGGCCGTTTGCGGCGTTCAGTCCGGAGTTCGTGGCGTTCCGCTGGGCGGCGCGGGCCGGGGCGGCGGCGCGGTTCATGGACCTTCCGGCATCGGTATCGCTGGCAGGCGAGCGCGAAGGTGACGAGGCGGATGATCTGCACAGCGATCCGCTCCGGGTGCTGGCGGAGGCGGCCGGGTACGCGGATTTCGAGCGGTGGTGGGAGACGCTGGTCGAGGCGCGCGGCGATGATTTCGACGTGTTCGAGGCCGTGAACGAGGCGATGCGGGCCGTGCGGGCGGACGCTCCGGCGGCGTCGGGCCGGGAGGCGGCGCGTGAGGCGTGGATGCGGCAGGCGATCCGCGCGGCCGTGAAGGGCGGGGCGGGGCGGGTGGCGGTGGTGTGCGGCGCGTGGCATGCACCCGCGCTGGACGTACAAGCCTTCAAGGCGAAGGACGACGCGGCGATCCTGAAGGGCCTGCCGAAGGCGAAGGTCACGCTGACCTGGGTGCCGTGGACGCACGGTCGCCTCAGCACGGGCAGCGGGTACGGGGCGGGCGTGCGGTCGCCGGGGTACTACCATCACCTGTTCACGACGCGGCGCGACGTGACGGAACGCTGGTTCGCGCGGGTGGCGCGGCTGCTGCGCGAACAGCGGCTGGAGGCGAGCAGCGCGTCCGTGATCGAGGCGACGCGGCTGGCGAACACCCTGGCGGCCCTGCGCGGGCGGGCGTTGCCGGGCCTGGATGAGCTGAACGAGGCGGCCCTGAGCGTGTTCGGCTGGGACAGTGACCTGCCGCTGCGCCTGATCGAGCGGCAACTGGTGGTCGGCGAGGCGCTGGGTGAGGTGCCGGACGGCGTGCCGACCGTGCCGCTGGCGCAGGATCTGGCAAAACTCCAGAAGCGGCTCCGGCTGAAGGTGCAGCCCGAGCAGATGGAGCTGACGCTGGACCTGCGGACGGACAACGATCTGGCCCGCTCGGTGCTGTTTCACCGCCTGAACCTGCTGGGCGTGCCGTGGGCGGCCGAGCGGTACGCGGGCGGGCGCGGCACGTTCAAGGAGGCGTGGGCGCTGGCCTGGAAGCCGGAGTTCAGTGTGCGGCTGGTCGAGGCGAGCCGCAGCGGACAGACCGTGCAGGACGCCGCGACGGCCGTGGCGACCGACGCCGCCCGGAACGCGGGCACCCTGACGGAACTCACGACGCTGCTGGAGGCCGTGCGCTACGCGGATCTGGAGGGCGCGCTGCCGGTGGCGCTGGCGGCGCTGGACGCGCGGGCAGCCGGGAACGCGGACGTGAGTGATCTGCTCGAAGCTCTGCCGCCCCTGGCGCGACTGGCGCGGTACGGGGACGTGCGCGGCCGGGAGGGCGAATCGAACGCCCTGGCCGGGGCGACGTTCCGGACGCTGCTCACGCGGGCGGGCGTGGGTCTGCCGCTGGCGGCGGTCGGAATCGCGGACGACGCGGCAGAGCTGCTGCGCGGCCACGTGAGCGGCGCGGACGCGGCGGTGCGGTTAATGGGCGACCCGGACGCCCTGACCGGCTGGCACGCGGCCCTGGATCGCCTCGCGGGCCGGGACGACACGCCCCCGCTGCTGCACGGGGATGCCGTGCGCCGCCTGCGGGACGCGTCCGTGCTGGACGGCGCGGAGGTGCAGCGCCGCCTGGGGCTGGCGCTGGGAGCGGGCGCGCCGACCGGGATCACGGCGTGGCTGGACGGTTTCCTGGGCGACAGCGGCGCCCTCCTGATCCACGACCCGGCGCTGCTGGCCCTGCTGGACGACTGGCTGACCGGCCTGGACGCGCCCGCGTTCCAGGGGACGCTGCCGCTGCTGCGGCGGGTGTTCTCCCGTTTCGAGAAACCCGAACGCCGCGCCATTGGCGAGTCCCTGCGCGGCGGGCGCACGGTGCGGGGCGCGGCACGCGAACTGAACGGGGAACGGGCGCTGCGGGTCGTGCCCGTGGTCCTGCGCCTGCTGGGGGTGACGGCATGACCCGGACCCTGTCGGGTCTGCCTGGGCCACTGAGGGCGGCGCGCCTCATTGTCGCTGGCGGCCCTGTGTGGCGGTCGCTACTGTGGAATTCCATGTCGATCCTGCCGGCCCCCACCACGCCAACCACTGCCGCTCCAACCACCGCTGCGCCAACCACCGATGCTCTAACCACTGCCGCGCCCCCCGCCCGCCCGACCTGCCCGCTGCCGCCTCGCCTGCCCGGAATCCGTGGATCGGCGGGGCGCTCCCTGACCCGCCTGCGGGTGGGGGTGGGTCTGGTGGCGGCGGCGCTGGGTGCAGCCCTGCCGGGCGCGGCGCAGGCGGCTCCGGTGGTGCTGGTCTACCATCAGGTGGGGGCGAGTGGCGGGGCGTCGCTGGGCATCGACCCGGACGCCCTGAACCGCCGGATCGAGACGCTGCGCCGCATGGGGTACCGCTTCGTGACGGCCAGCGAGGCGGCCCGCGCGCCCGCCAGTGAGCGGGTGGCGGTCATTCAGTTCGACGACGGGTTCGAGAGCGTGTACCGGCTGGCACTCCCGGTGCTGCGCGCCCAGGGGGTGCCCGGCACGGCGTACGTCATCTGGTCGCGGGTGGGGCAGCCCGGCTCTCTCAGCGCCGCGCAGGTGCAGGAACTCCGCGCGGCCGGGTGGGAGATCGGCGCGCACACCCACGCGCACGCGGCCCTCGCGGACCTGAGTCCCGCCGGTCTGCGGCGTGAACTGGCCGCGCCGGACCAGGAGACCGGTGACGCCGCGCCCCGCTGCGTGGCGTACCCCCTGAACCGCCAGGACGCGCGGGTGCGGCGCGAGGCCCGCCGTCAGGGGTTGCAGTGCGGCGTGGCGGGCGGCCCGCCGACGCTGGGCCGCGCGGACCCCATGGCCCTGCCGGCGCCCGCCATCACTCCCTGGGACGACTCGCTGCTGCCCATGCGGGTCCGCTGGGGCCTGGACGCCCGCGCGCCGCTGCTGCTGATGGGTGTCACGGCGCCCGCACTGGACGGCGTGCGCGGCGAGCATCCGGCCACCCGGCCGCCCCTGACCTGGAACCCGGCGCACTACGAGTTGCTCGGGAACGGGCTGATCAGCGCCGCGTGGCGCGGCGAGCGGGAAACCCGGCTGGCGTGGCGCGAAGGAGCCTGGAGCGTGAACGTGGCGGCCCGGCGTGGCGTCGGCCCGGAGAACGGCGCGTATACCGGGGCGGGCGTGGCGCTCAACGTGTCGCCGTTCACGCTGGCTGCCGGACTGGACAGCAGCGGTCCGTTGCTGGGCGGCGCGGTCGCGCTGGGCGGGTACGGCGAACTGTGGGGACGCGCCAGCCGCCTGCGGGACGAGTGGCAGTGGGGCTGGGGCGGCACGTTCATCCCGGCGGACTACTGGGTGGTCACGGCCGCGCACGACGCTGCGGGCACGCAGCTGGGCCTGCGGGCCGCCGTGCCCTGGCAGAGCGGGGAGGGCCGTCCGCTGCGGCTGGGCGGCGGGTACCGCTGGGGAGAGAAGCCCGGCCCGTTCGCGGAAGCCGAGTACCGGGTCGGCAGTTACGCGGTGACCGCCGAGCTGAGCGGCGACGCGAGCGGCGAGCGGCGCTTCGGGGTTAAGTTCACGTCCGTCTGGTAAGCCTGCGCAGAGCGCATGCCTGCGGACGCAGGACACCGTGAACGCAGGACACCGGGAACGCAGAGGGACCAGGAACGCAGGGGCAAAGGAGGCGGAAACACATGACGGACACGGGAGACACGGAAAGGCGGCGCCGCTGGCGGCTGGTGCTGGGCGGGGGAGACGCCGACGGGCTGGCGGGCGGCCCCGGCGAGGGCGCGCCGGTCAGTCTGGGCAGCCTGGACCGCCGGATGGACGACGCCCTGTCTGGCCTGTACGACGCGGACCCCGGTGCGCGCCGGGGCGGGCTGGGCGCGAGCGCCCCTAAGGTCGCGCGCTGGCTGGCGGACCTGCGCGAGTTCTTCCCGGCGGACGTGGTGCGTGTCTTGCAGGGCGACGCCATCGAACGCCTGGACCTGCAGCAACTGCTGTTCGAACCCGAGATGCTGGACGGCGTGGAACCGGACGTGAACCTCGTGGGAACGCTGCTGTCCCTGAAGGGCGTGATGCCCGGGCAGGCGAAGGACGCCGCCCGCGCCGTGGTGCGCCGCGTCGTGGATGACCTGACGCGCCGCCTGGAGGAACCCACGCGCGCCGCCGTGACCGGCAGCCTGAACCGCGCGCAGCGGAACTTCCGGCCCCGCCCGGCCGAGATCGACTGGGACCGGACGATCCGCGCGAACCTGAAGTCCTACCAGCCGGACCGGAACACCGTCATTCCCGAGCGGCTGGTCGGCATGGGCCGCCGGCGCCGCAGCCTGCGGGACATCGTGCTGTGCCTGGACCAGTCGGGCAGCATGGCGAGCAGCGTCGTGTACGCCGGGGTGTTCGGCGCGGTGCTGGCCAGCCTGCCGGCCGTCAGTACGCGCGTGGTGGTGTTCGATACGGAGGTCGCGGATCTCAGCGAGCACCTGGATGATCCGGTGGATGTCCTGTACGGCATTCAGCTGGGCGGCGGCACCGATATCAACCGGGCGCTCGCGTACTGCCAGGGGGTCATCCGGCGGCCCGAGCAGACCGTCATGGTCCTCATCAGTGACCTGTTCGAGGGCGGCGACGAACGCGAGATGCTGGCCCGCACCCGCACCCTCAAGGAGTCCGGCGTGAACGTCATCGCGCTGCTGGCCCTGTCGGACGACGGCGCGCCCAGTTACGATCACGGCGTGGCGCGTGCCTTCGCGGCGATGGGCATCCCGGCGTTCGCGTGCACGCCCGACCACTTTCCGGGCCTGATGGCCGCCGCCATCCGTGGCGACGACGTGGCCGCCTGGGCGGGCGAACTGGGACTCGTGGTGCGTGGGGGCGGCGTAGGCTGAGCGCATGAGGCTGAGCGAATGACGACCCGACCCGACCTGCACGGACCCGAACGGGTTCAGTCCGGCGCTGCGCCCCGCCTCGTGATCGCGGGCGGCAGCGGTTTCCTGGGGCGGGCCGTGGCGCGGCATTTCGCGGCGCAGGACTGGGACGTGGTGATCGTGTCGCGTTCGTGCCCGCCGGTGCCAACGCCGGGACGCTGGGTGCCCTGGGACGCGCTGAGGCAGGGCGGATGGGTGAGGGAACTGGACGGCGCGGCGGCCGTGCTGAACCTCGCGGGCCGCACCGTGAACTGCCGGTACACCGCGCAGAACATGCTGGACATCTACACCTCGCGCCTGGACAGCACGCGGGCGCTGGGGCGCGCTGTGGCCAGCGTGGACCGGCCGCCCGCCGTGTGGCTCAGCAGTTCCACCGCGACCTTCTACCGTGACGCCCGCGACCGCCCGCAGGACGAGGCCACCGGCGAGCGGGGCGAGGGGTTCAGCGTGGATGTCGCGACCCGCTGGGAGGACGCCCTGCACGAACTGAACCTGCCGCACACGCGCCGCGTGGCCCTGCGGACCGCCATGGTGTACGGCGTCGGTGCGGGCGGCATCATGGAAACCACGGACCGGGTCGTCCGGCTGGGTGGGGCCGGGCCGATGGCCGGGGGCGGGCAGTACGTGTCGTGGATTCACGAGCGGGACTTCTGCCGCGCCGCGCAGTTCCTGATCGGGGGTGACCTGTCCGGGCCGGTCAACGTGTGCGCCCCGCAGCCCCTGCCGAACGCCGGATTCCTGCGCGCCTACCGGCAGGCGTGGGGCGTGCCGCTCGGCGTGCCCTCTCCCGCGTTCCTGATCGGGCTGGGCGCAGCCGTCATGCAGTCCGAGGCGGAACTGCTGCTCAAGAGCCGCTGGGTGGTGCCGGAGCGACTGCTCGGCGCGGGCTTCACCTTCGAGTTCCCCGCCTGGCCGGGCGCGATCCGTGACCTGGTGGCCCGTGCGCGGCGCGAGGGGCACGCAGGGCGGTAGGGGGCCGCTGCGGGTGCGGTCAGTCCAGGGCGGTCAGTCCAGCGTGCAGTGCCAGCCGCCCGGCGTGCGCGTGACCCGGTCCACGGGCAGCGTGATGTCCACCCGGTCGTTCCTGACCTGCCACAGCCCGCCGGTGGTGTCGGGTTCCGGAAGGCCCCGTACCTCCAGCCGCGCGGTGCTCAGCAGGTCGTGGCCCTGAGCGAGGGCCGCCGCGCCGTGCAGATGCAGGTGCGCTCCGGAGCCCCTGACGGTCAGGAGGCGGGTGTGCAGTACGCGGTCGCCGTTCAGGGCGTGCAGGTTCATGGGGTCGAATCCCGTGACGTGCAGGCCGGACGTGGCCGTCACGGTCAGGTGATGCCCGTCCTGCGCGTGAAAGCTGTCGTCCAGTACCTGAAGGTGCCGGGCGTGACCCTGCGCGGCGTCCTGCGCGGCGGCCAGCAGGGAAGGAGTGGTGGCCGGAGTGATGCGCGCGTTCCCGGTTCGTTCGTCCAGCAGGGCGTGCAGGGGCGTGCCGGTCAGCGCGGCGGCCTGCCAGGGGGTGCCCGTGCGGTCCAGCAGGTGCGCCAGGGCCGCGCCGCTGTCGTAAGTCCAGGCCCGCGCGGTCTGCGTGGCGGCCTGCCCGGCGTTCAGGGTGGGCGGCACGTTCAGGAAGCGGGTTTCGACGTGCCGCGCGAGACCCTCGCGGGTTTCCATGCGGGTCTCGAACTGCCGGTGGTGATCCGCCAGCCGCGCGTGCCGTAGCGCCCGCCATGTCAGCGCGTCGCGGGCCGCTGCGTGCCAGTCTGTGTGGCAGTCGCGCTGGGTCAGGGCCAGCGCCAGTGCCGCCGTTTCCTCGGCGCGGGCGTGCAGCACGTCGGGGTCGCCTGCCGGGTACGTCAGGGCGGCCAGTTCGGCTGCCTCCCAGGCGACCGAGGGCGTCGCCTGCTGGTACACGTGAAAGGCCTCGTGAACCAGCACGGAGGCCAGCGTGGGGGCGTCCACGGCGCCCAGCGAGGGCAGCAGCACCCCGGCCGCGACCACGCCGCCCGGCAGGATCACAGCCGTGTTCGCGCCCAGCGCGGGGTGACGGCCGGGCCAGGACCAGTCGAAGCCGCCCCCGGGTGCCGGGGCGGGTGTCCAGCCGGTGTCGGCCGGGCGGGGGCCGCGCAGCCAGCTGCGCTGACCGTCGAAGATGACCAGTGGGATCGTTGCGGGCGTGAATCCCGGCCACAGCGGCGGGGCACGCCGCACGAGGTCACTGGCCCTGCTCAGCAGGTCGGCTGGAAGCATGGCCCATTCTCTGCTGCCGGGAGGGGTCCGGGCTGCCGGAGTTGCCACTGCCGGGGTGTTTGCATGGGGTGTTTGTATGGGGTGCTGGTGGAGGGATGACGGTGGGGTCTGCGCCAGCGGGGCGGCGTTCCTCGCGGCAGGGCCATGAACGCCAGAGAGGCTGGTGTCCGGAATAGCCGAACGTTTCCGGGTCGTTCTGGCAGGTACGCCAGAATCCGGTCGGTCGGACCGCCCGCACGCTTGCCGATCCGGGCAGGGGCGTGATACCTTTACGTTTGGCTTGTATCAAGCCTGGAGGTTGCGTGGCGAGACGAAAAATGCCGGAACAGCGGGAAAAGCGTAAGAAGGAAGAGTCCGATACCGTGCGGGCCGAGGGCGTCGTGGAGGAAGCACTTCCGAACACGACCTTCCGAGTGAAGCTCGATACAGGACACGATCTCCTGGCTTACATCAGCGGCAAGATGCGCATTCACTACATCCGCATCCTGCCCGGTGACCGTGTGGTTCTGGAAATCAGTCCGTACGACACGTCGCGCGGACGGATCGTCTACCGCAAGTAACCTGGGGCCGAAGTACCCATAGATTCCCCACCTGCCAGAGGTGGGAGGGGGGTCGAGCGCTGCCAGTCAGCCGCCCAGGATGGGGCGGGCCGGCGCGGCGGCGCGAGGAGGAAGCATGAAAGTTCGTAGCAGTGTCAAAAAGATGTGCGACAACTGCAAGGTGATCCGCCGCCACGGGCGCGTTCTGGTCATCTGCACCAACGTCAAGCACAAGCAGAGGCAGGGTTAAGCATGGCGCGTATTGCTGGCGTTGACCTGCCCCGCGAAAAGCGCGTCGAAATCGCGCTCACCTACATCTACGGCATCGGCCTGACCCGCTCCAAGGAAATCCTGGCGACCACCGGCATCAACCCGGACACCCGCGTCAAGACCCTCAGCGAAGCGGAACAGAGCACCCTGCGTGAAGCCATCGAGAAGACCTACAAGGTCGAAGGTGACCTCCGCAACGAAGTCGGTCAGAACATCAAGCGTCTGATGGACATCGGTGCCTACCGTGGCCTGCGTCACCGCCGCGGCCTGCCCGTGCGCGGCCAGCGCACCAAGACGAACGCCCGTACCCGCAAGGGGCCGCGCAAGACCGTCGCCGGCAAGAAGAAAGCGACGAGGAAGTAAGCCATGGCGAAGAGTACCAAAGGCAAGACCCCGCGCCGCGCCCGGCGCAACATCAGCGCTGGCCGCGCGTACGTGCACGCCAGCTACAACAACACCATCGTCACCATCACTGACCTCGACGGCAACTCCGTTGCCTGGAGCAGTGGCGGCACGATCGGCTACAAAGGCAGCAAGAAGGGCACGCCCTACGCTGCCCAGCTGGCCGCCGCCGACGCGGTGAAGAAAGCGCAGCAGACCTTCGGCATGAACATCGTCGACGTGATCGTGCGCGGTTCCGGCTCCGGCCGCGAGCAGGCCATCCGCGCCATCCAGGCCAGCGGGATCGAAGTGAAGTCCATCATGGACGACACCCCCGTCCCCCACAACGGCTGCCGCCCCAAGAAGAAGTTCCGCGCCTAAAGCGCACGCGCGCGCCCACCTGCCCCGCCTCCACCGCTCACCTCACGGTGACGTAAGCCTCACCACAGGCAACGGAGGCGGGCAACAGAGGGCCGCAGACCCGGCTGCACTTCACAGAAGTCGCGCCGCAAGGAGAGTTAAGACATGGGTCGTTTCCGTGGTTCCATCACCAAACAGAGCCGCCGCGAAGGCATCAACCTCGCGGAGACTGAAAAAGTCCAGAAGTACCTCGACCGCCGTCCCTACGCGCCCGGCCAGCACGGCCAGCGCCGTGGCCGTGGTCGCCCCAGCGACTACAGCGTCCGACTGCGTGAAAAGCAGAAACTCGCCCGCCTGTACGGCATGGGCGAGAAACAGTTCCGTAACCTCTTCGAGGAAGCGGCCAACGTTCCCGGCGTGACCGGCACCGTGTTCCTGCAGCTGCTCGAACGCCGCCTGGACAACGTCGTCTTCCGCATGGGCTTCGCCAGCACCCGCCGGCAGGCCCGTCAGTTCGTCGGCCACGGTCACATCCTGGTCAACGGCAAGAAGGTCGACATCGCCAGCTACCGCGTCAAGATCGGCGACGAGATCAGCGTGTCCGAACTCGGCCGCAAGATCGGCTTCATCCAGGAAAACATGGAAGCGCAGAAGCGCCGCCGCGTGAGCCCCTGGGTCGAACTGGACGCCGAGAACTTCAAGGGCACCTTCTCCCGCCTCCCCGCGCGTGAAGACCTCGCCCTGCCCATCAACGAGAACTTCATCATCGAGTACTACTCGCGCTAAATCAGGAGGCCCCAGTGGATCAAAAGCGCCCTCAACTCAAGGCCCGCGTGGACGGCGATTACGGCGAGTTCGTCCTGGAACCGCTCACGCGCGGTTACGGCGTCACCATCGGGAACCCCATCCGGCGCATCCTGATGTCCTCGATCCCCGGTACCGCTGTCACCAGCGTGTACATCGAGGACGTCCTGCACGAGTTCTCCACGATTCCTGGCGTTAAGGAAGACGTGATTCAGATGATCCTGAACCTCAAGGAGCTCGTCGTGAAATTCCACGCGAGCGGCCCCAAGACCCTCACCCTGCGAGCGCAGGGCGAAGGCGTCGTGCGGGCCAGCGCCTTCGAGGTCCCCAGCGACGCTGAAATCGTCAACCCCGACCTGGTGATTGCCAACCTCGCAGAGGACGGCAAACTGGTCATGGAAGTGCGCGTCGAGGAAGGCGAAGGTTACGTTCCCGCCGACAAGCACGCCACCAAGGACCGCATCAACTCGATCCCGGTGGACGCCGTGTTCTCCCCGGTGCGCCGCGTGGCGTACCACGTGGAAAACACCCGCGTCGGTCAGCAGACCGACCTGGACCGCCTGATCCTGCGCGTCTGGACCGACGGTAGCGTCGGACCCCAGGACACGCTGGACAAGGCCGTGGAAATCCTCCGTGACGAACTCACGGTGTTCGGCAACGTCGAGGCCCTCCCGGCCGTGACGCCCGAGTACCAGCAGCCCGTCTACACGCCCGCCGCTCCCGCAGCGCCCAACGTGTACGACCTGCCCCCCCAGAACTCCACACTGAACCTGAACCCCGGCGATTACCCCGCCGAGATGGACTCACCCCGCGTGACCCTCGAAGGGCTGGGTCTCACGACCCGCGTGCTGCACTCCCTCAAGGAAGAAGGCATCGACAGCGTGGACGCCCTGTGCGCCCTCTCCGACCGCGACCTGAAAAAGGTCCCCGGTATCGGCGAGCGCAGCCTGGACGAAATCAAGCAGCAACTCGCCCAGTTCGGCCTCGCCCTGCGCGACTGAGCCGACTGACCCCAAAGGAGAATCACCATGCGTCACGGTAAATCCGGTCGCAAGCTCAACCGCAACAGCAGCGCCCGCACCGCCCTGGCCCGCGCCCAGGCGACGGCACTGCTGCGTGAAGGTCGCATCCAGACGACCCTCACCAAGGCCAAGGAGCTTCGCCCCTACGTCGAGAAACTGATCACCACCGCCAAGGGCGGCGACCTGCACGCCCGCCGTCTGGTGGCCCGCGACATCCACGACAACGACGTGCTGCGTAAAGTCATGGACGAAGTGGCCCCCAAGTACGCCGAGCGTCCCGGTGGCTACACCCGCATCCTGCGCGTCGGCACCCGCCGCGGTGACGGCGTCACCATGGCCCTGATCGAACTCGTCTGATCGACCGACCTGTCCGAGCCTGACCCCGCCCCAGTGGCGGGGTTTTGCGTTGCCGCGTTGGGGTTGCCGCGCCACCAGGGCGGCTCGCGGCAGGCGGGAATGGAAGGAGGGCGCACAGGGGGGCCAGGACGTCCATAGGGAACGTACGTCCTGGCCCCCTTCCGTCCGGTCGGTCGTCTACGGCCCCTCGGTGTAGATGCGGCTGGTGAAGTAGTACTTCTGCATCAGCAGCTTACCCAGCGCCACAGTCGGCACGGCCAGCAGCGCGCCCACGAAACCCAGCAACCCCACGCCCACCAGGATCGCCAGCAGCACCGTGACGGGGTGCAGGTCCGTGGTCTTGGACAGGATGTACGGACTCAGGAAATTCCCCTCGATCTGGTTGGCCGCCACGAACACCACGATCACAAAGATGATCTTCAGCAGCGCGCCCGGCATGGTCAGCGCCAGCAGGATCGCCGGGGTCGCCCCGATGATCGGCCCCAGGTACGGCACGATGTTGAACGCGCCCGCCAGGAACCCGATGGCGGCCGCGCTGGGAATGCCCACGATCATCAGGCCCAGCCACACGAACACCCCGATGAACGTGGCGATCACCAGTTGCCCGCGCACGTACCCGCCGACGGCCGTGCCGATCAGTTCACTGACCTCCAGCACGCGCGGCTGCCAGGGGCGTGGGAACACGCCCAGCAGCGTGGCGTTCACGCGGCTGTAATCGAGCATCAGGTAGATGCTCAGCAGCAGGATCAGCAGGATCTGCCCCAGCACCCCCCCGATGGACAGCAGTCCGCTGAGGATCGACCCGGTAGAGTTCAGTCCCTGTTGCAGGATCGGCACGAGGTTCTGCCCGAGGTTCTGCACGTACTCCTGCGCCGACTCGATGATGCTGGCGCGCGTGCCGTCCAGCCCGGTCACGCCCTTGCTGCTCAGCCAGGAGGTCGCGCGGTCCAGCGTGTCGCCCAGCGTGCCGATCTGCTCCGGAAGCTTCTGGATCAGTGTGACCAGCTGCCCCGACACGGTCGCCAGGAGTGCCCCGGCCAGCGTGAACAGGCCCAGGAAGACCAGCACCACGAAGAACACACCCAGCCCCCGCTTGACCCGCCCGCGCACCAGCCAGTTCAGCAGCGGATTGGCCAGGTAGGCGATCAGGAACGCCACGGCGAAATCGACGATGACCGTGCGGATCTGCCCGCTCAGCCGGTACAGCAGGTACCCGGCGATCAGGAACACGATCAACCGGACCCAGGGGCTTCGCCAGGCGTACTGGAAGGCGTTCAGGGAAGGCGCAGCGGGCGGGGGAGGGGATGGAGTCACGGTCCTCTCAATCTACGCCACTCCATCTATGCCACGTGCCCTGCGGCCGCGCGGGCGGGGAGGCTGACCGTCTGTTCATGCACCGGCCCCAAACCACCAGCCCCCAAACCAACCCCGGAACGGCGGAAGGCGCACGGCGATCATGCCGGTGCGCCTTCAGAAGGGCAGTCAGGTGGCCGGTTCAGAACTGCCGGGTCACGACCTGCCCGGCCTGCCCGAGGCTGGCGGGGGCCGCGCCGTTCACGCTGACCTTCACGGCCCCGGCGTTCCCGGTGCGGATGGTCACGCCTTTCGGGAAGCCCTTGACGCTCCCGGCGGGCGGCGTGCCCTCGTACAGCACCCGTCCCGAGCTGTCGGTCACGCGGGTCCAGGAGGCCCCGGCGAAGGTGACGGTCACGGGCTGCGCCGGCTTGGCGGCCGGTGTGGTGGCCTTGGGCGCGGAGGTCGCGGCAGGTTTCGCGCTGGCGGGCGTGGTCGCGGCGGGTGTCCCGGTGGTCTGCTTGGTGACCAGATCCGTCAGGGTGCTGGCCTTCCCGCTGGGGTTCAGCTGGGCGCGCAGGTTGCGGCTGCGGCTCAGGTCCACCGTCTGCTTCAGGGGGGTGCGCCCTGCGAACTCCACGCGCAGTTGCGCGTTCCGGCGGGCGTCCACCGGGAACGACCGGACGGGCGTGACGCCCAGGTCGCGGTTGTCGAGGTACACCTGCGCGCCGCTGGGCACGCTGCTGACGCTCAGGCGCACCGTGACTACCGGGGCCGGCGTGGGGTCCGCCGCTGCCGGTGCGGGCGTGCCCGTGGTGACCGGCGCGGGTTTCAGGAAGGCGCTGTACGCGTAGTACCCGCCGGCACCCAGCACGATCAGTGCCGTCACGACGCCCGTGATCAGCGCGGGATTCAGGCCCCCGGCGCGCGCTGCTGCGGGGGTGGCGGTCGCGGCACTCCTGACTGCCGGGCCGCGCAGGGCCTGCGAGGCCTCGGCGGGCACGCTGCGGTCGAATTCGGCCAGCAGCGGGGCCGGGTCGAGGTTCAGTTCCCGCGCGTAGCGTTGCAGGTACGACCGGGCGAAGGTGCGTTCCGGCAGGAGACTGGTGTTGCCTTCTTCCAGGGCCCGGAGGTAATCCCCGCGAATCTTGGTTCGCAGGGCCACGTCCTGGGTGGTGAGCCCCTGGGTTTCACGGGCCTGTTTCAGCGCGGCGCCAAAGCTCATATCCGTTACCCTACACGCTTCGGTGCGTCCGCGTGGCGCGGGGCGGGTGCGCCCTCAGCCGTCATAGGGCGTCCCGAGGGCCTTGGGTGCGCGGCTGCGGCCCGTGAAGATCAGCGCGACGATCGTGATCAGGTACGGCAGCGCCTGCACCAGCGTGGGCGGCAGCAGGTCCGTGCTGCCCAGCGCGATACTCAGGGCCTGCAGGAACCCGAACAGCACGGTCGCGGCCAGCACGCCCAGCGGTTTCCACTGCCCGAAGATCAGCGCGGCCAGCGCGATGAAGCCGCCCCCGGCGCTGATGTTCCGCACGTACGAGTCGAGGTTCCCGATGCTCAGGAACACCCCGGCCGTGCCGGCCAGCATGCCGGACAGGATCACGGCGACGTAGCGCATGCGGCGCACGTTCACGCCCATGCTGGCCGCCGCGCCCGGCTGCTCGCCCGTGGCGCGCAGGCGCAGCCCGAACGGCGTGCGGTACATCACGTACCACGTGACCGCCACCGCCAGGAACGCGAAGTACACGGGCGGCGAGAAGCGCAGTTCCCCCACGCCCCACAGCGGCAGGGCCTTCTCGACCTTGGGGCTCTCGTTCGACACGCCGTACAGCGCGGTCAGCAGCACGGCAGGCACGCCGCTGGCCAGCAGGTTGATGGCCGTGCCGCTGATCACCTGATTGGCGCGGTACTTGATGCTCAGGACCGCGTGAATCCAGGCGATCAGGCCGCCGACCAGCATGCCGCAGATCCACCCGGCCCAGGGCGCGGCGGCGCCCAGCGACGGTCCCAGCAGCTGCGTACTGACCGCCCCGGCCAGCGCGCCGAAGATGATCAGGCCGTCCAGGGCGATGTTCACCACGCCGCTGCGTTCGCTGAACAGGCCGCCCAGCGCGGTCAGCAGCAGCGGCACCAGACTGCGGATGAAGGTGGCCAGGAAGGCCGTGGTCAGAAGTTGATCGAACAGACCGTCCATTACTTGTCACCTTCCCGCTTGATCTCTTCACTGCTCTGCGCGACGTTCGGCAGCGGCGTGCCGCGTTCCAGATGCGCGGCCGAGGCGTCCAGCTGCGCCTGCTCGGGCTTCCCGTTGCGGTCGGTCTCGGCGACCAGTTGCGGGGGTGGCGGCTCGGTCACGCGGCGACTCAGGAAGCCCCCGGCGGCGATGAACAGCACGATCAGGGCCTTGAGGATCGTCACGATGTCGTTGTTGACCTTGTCGAGTTTCTGCTGCACGTTGATGCTGCCGGTGTCGATGGTCCCGAACAGCACGCTGGACGCCACCACGCCCGCCGGGGTGCTCTGACCCATCAGCGCGACCGCGATGCCGTCGAAGCCCACGTTGACCGGGGTGTTCAGGGTCAGGCGGTACTCGTTGAGCGCCCCGCCGTTCACGTAATGCGTGCCCGCCAGGCCCGCGAAGGCCCCGGCGATGGTCATGGCCAGGATGGTGCCGCGCGCCACGCTGATCCCGCCGTACTCGGCGGCCTTGGGGGACAGGCCCACGGCGCGTAGCGCGTACCCGGTCGCGGTGCGCCACATCAGCGTGCCGAACAGCGCCACGCAGGCCAGGGCGATCAGGAACGAACCGTTCAGGCGGCTGCCGGTCACGTCGACCGGAATCCCGACGCGCCAGGTCACGGCGGCCAGCACGATGGCGGCGGCCCCGGCGATCAGGCTGGCGTTCTTCACGCGGCCCCGCAGCAGCGGGCGGCCCACGAAGAACACGACCGCCGCGACCAGCAGGCCGATGCTGACGGCCGTCTGCCCGTCCCTGCCGACGTTCAGGATGTCCAGCAGCGGCGGCAGGCGCGAGCCTTCCTGAAGCAGCTGGCTCTGCGGGTTGGAGCCTTCGGCCTTGAACGGCTGGGTGTACGTGCGGCCCAGGAACGGGAAGGAGTCACTGCCGATCATGAACACGAAAATCGACGACGCGACGTAGTTCAGCATGATCGTGTTGATGACCTCGCTGGACCCGAAGCGCGCCTTGAGCAGGCCCGGAATGGCCCCCCACAGCGCGCCCCCGGCCGCGGCGGCCAGTACCGACAGCGGCAGCAGGCCCCAGCCCAGGCTGGCCGGGCCGTACACGCCGACCAGCATCGCGCCGATGGCGCCCATGGTCAGCTGGCCCGGCGCGCCGATGTTGAACAGGCCTGTGCGGAACGCGAAGGCCACGCTCAGACCCGTGAAGATCAGCGGCGTGGCGATCTTCAGGCTGTCCAGCAGCGGTCCGAACGCCGTGACCGGCGCGAACAGCGTGGAGTACACGAAGTACACCAGGTCGGCCTTGGCCATCCAGACGTTCCAGAGGGTCAGGGGCAGGCCGCTCTCGTTCACGGCGGGCTGCACGATCAGGACCACGAGCGCCCCGACCAGCACGGCCAGCCCGATGGCGGCCGCCGGGACCAGCAGCCCGCGCAGGCGGTTGAACAGCGCCCACACGCGCGCCGACTGGCTCAGGCCGGCACCGGCCGCGATCAGGCCCGCCAGGGCCGGGAGGAACAGGCCCAGGTTCATGCCGCCGCTGCTGTAGAAGTTCCGCAGTTGCCGCTTGGCGCCGGGACGCAGGGCGGTGTCGGCCGAGATGCGGTTGATCTCCTCGTTCAGGGCGCCGCCCAGCGTGAACACGGAGGCCACCGCCAGCGCGAAGGCCAGCAGGCCCGTGATCCAGAACCAGCGTTGCCGGGTGACGGCCCCGACCAGCGTGGCGACCAGCGAGGCCAGCGTGGCCCAGGCCAGGGCAAGGGCGGTGCCCGTGGGTGGAAGGGGAGCTTCCTGACTGGAAGAAAGGTTCATGACGGAACCGCTGATGTGCAGCAGAATGGCGTCGGCACTGAAACCGCGGCCCAGGGTGGCCAGCGGGGCCAGCAGCATCCCTGCAATCGCGACCGCGCAGGCAATCAGCGCGATGCGAGCCGCGTCCCCGGAGGGGCGTGAGTGAGAAACGTGGGTCACCGGAGCATTGTACGTGGTTCAGACAACTTCGGGACAGCGCCGCCCGCGCGGCGACGGGTGACCGGCAGGGGGGGAGGGCGCCCACCGCCCACTGCCCACCCGCGCGGCCGGGACACGCGGCCCCACACGCCGGCAGTTCCCGCCTGCTATGCTCCGGGACAGTATGGAACGCACTTTTGCCATGATCAAACCCGACGGCGTCCGCCGTGGCCTGACCCCCGAAATTCTCGCCCGCATCCAGCGTAAGGGCTACCGCGTGGTGGGCCTCAAGCAGATGGTCATCTCCCGCGAGACCGCCGAAGCGCACTACGGCGAGCACAAGGAGCGCCCCTTCTTCGGTGAACTGGTGGACTTCATCACGGGCGGACCCGTGGTCGCCATCGCCCTTGAAGGCGAGAACGCCATCGCCGGCTGGCGCGGCATGATGGGCGCCACCAACCCCGCAAGCGCCGCGCCCGGCACCATCCGCGCCGACTTCGCCACCACCATGGGCGAGAACGTCACGCACGGCAGCGACAGCAGTGAAAGCGCCGCGCGCGAACTGGCCCTGTTCTTCGCCGAGGGCGAACTGCTCGCCTGAGCGTTCCCGCCCCGCACGCGCCCCGGCCGGTCTGACTGGTCGGGGCGCCGCTGTATCATCACGGGGCTTCCCTGCCGGTTCACCTTCACTGCCGCCTCTGCCCCCGCCCCCGTCTTTCTCTGCGTTTCCACCGGGCCGACTGGACTTCACTGCCCATGACTGACCCCGCATGACCGGACCCGACGCATGACGCTGCCCCGCCCGACCCCGCCTGCCTCCACGCTGCCGCAACGCCTGCACCGCAGCCGCCTGTTCGCGGTGTACATCGCCAGTCTCGCGTACGTGCTGTACGCCGTCCTGACCGCCCTGATCGACCCGCCGCCCGACGGGTTCCCGGTCGGATACCAGATTCCCAAGTACTGGGCGGTGCTGGTCTCGCTGACCACCGCGCTGGCCACCCTGACCTTCCCGCAGCGCGTGCAGGCCATCTACGCCGTCACCAGCGTTGGGTACCTGATCGTGTCCACCAGCGAGATTCCGCGCGCCATCGGCTGGGGCGAGATGCCCATGCACCTGACCCTGTGGCTGATGCTGAACGTGATCGTGTCGTACCTGGTGTTCGGGTCACGGTACGGCACCGCCGTGAACATCCTGAGCGTGGCCGTCATGATGACCTCCGTGCTGCTCAACGGCCCCATCGACCCGCCCAACCTGGCGGACTGGGCGACGGCCAGCATCGCCATCGGCACGGCGGGCCTCCTGGCGTACCTCCTGACGGCCTTCATCGAACGGAACCTCGACCAGCACCAGCTGGACAGCGAACGCCTGCGCGCCGCCCGCCTGGACGCCCTGACCGAGGTGTACGGACGCGGCGCGATCGAGGAGGAATTCGAACGGGCCCTCGGCGCGGCCCAGTGCGGCGGGACGCCCCTGAGCGTCATCGTGACCGACATCGACCACTTCAAACGCGTGAACGACGAGTACGGCCACGCCGCCGGGGACGACGTGCTACGCGCCTTCGGTAAGCGGCTGCGCCGCAGCGTCAGCGGCGGGGGCGGCCTGGTGGGCCGCTGGGGCGGCGAGGAATTCATCGTGCTGCTGCCCGGCGTCGCCCGGACCGACGCGCAGGCCATCGCCGAGCGGTTGCGCGGCGAGATCAGCGCCGAACCCGTGGCGGGCCTGACCATCACCGCCAGTTTCGGCGTGGCCGGACAGCGGGACGCCGACACGACCACCAGCATGTTCAGCCGCGCCGACAGCGCCCTGTACGACGCCAAACGCGCCGGACGCAACGCCGTGCGCTGACCCGCCGCGCGTTGAACCCTGGCCCTCAGGGCTGCGCGAAGGCGCCCAGCAGCGCCGGTTCCACCTGCGTGGCGTACGAGCGGGTCAGGACCTTCAGGTCGCCGCTGCGCGTGATGATCACGGTGTCCCGCAGGCGCGACCCTGCTGCCGGGCGCAGCCCCGGCCCCTGATCGGTCTGCACGGCCCGCGCGTCCGGCCCGGCGAGGTCACGCGCCGTGAAACCCGGTCCCTGAATCTCCAGCATCCAGGTCATGGGGCGCGCGTCACTGTCGTACTGAATCGTGACCTGCCGCGCGTCGAACGGCACCTTCTCCCGCCACGCGGCGCGCCGCAGGCCGCCCGGCACGCGCGCCTTGTCCTGCGACTGCGCGTCGAACGACCCGGTCGCCGTGAACAGCACCCGCGCCACCAGATCCTCGCCGCCCGCGCTCTGGCCGCCCGCCGCGCCGCTGCCCGCCTGCGCGCCCGGCCGGCAGCCCACCAGCGTCAACGCCAGCAGCGCCGGGAGCAGCTTCAGCATCAGGGCCACCGTGCGGCCCACGCCGTGCGGGGCGTGCGGTCGGGAATCATGCAGGCTGGAGGCAACGGCGTTCATACCGCTGAAGCTACACCCGCCGCCGGGGGGCATCTGCCTGTCCCGTCACGCCCGCGCACCCGCTATGGTGGCCGGGTATGGCCGCCCATCAGGTTCTGCTGCTGCTGACCGGCACGCTGCTGGCCGCCCTGCTGACCCTGGGCCTGTCCCTGCAACGCCGCTGGTGGGCAGGCGTGGGCCGCGCCCCCCATCACGTCCTGTTCTTCCTGGTGTGCGCGGCCCTGACCGTCAGCGCGGGGCTGGCGTGGCGGGCGGGCGCGGCCGCCTGGGCGCTGCTGCCCGCCCTGATCCTGCTGCTGAGCATGCCCCGCACCCGCCCCGGCCGCGCTGATCACTGGCAGCGGGCGCTGGCCTGCGCCGCCGCGTTCCTGACCGGCACGCTGATCGCATGGGGCGCACCGGGACGCTGAAGCCGGACCGTTGAGGCTGGGTGTTCTAAGCTGACCGGCATGAGTTCTGCCGATTCCACCCCCGAGAGTGCCGTGCAGGCGGCCCTGCACCGCATGGCCGCGCCGGACGCCGCGCTGATCCGCGGGATGCTCGGCCGCCGCACCACCAACGGCCCGTTCCGCCCGGACCCGGTCAGCCGCGAACACCAGCACGTCCTGATGCGCGCCGCGCAGGCCGCGCCCAGTCACTTCAACTCTCAGCCGTGGCGCTTCGTGCTGATCGAGAACCCCGACACCATCGCCCGCATCGCGCAGATCAGCGGCGAGAGCATGACCGAACTGATCGAGGCCGGGGTGTTCTTCGAACGCTACCGCCGGTACTTCCGGTTCAGCGAGGCCGAGATGAACGAGCGGCGCGACGGCATTCACATCGACCACCTGCCCGGCCCGCTGCGGCCCTTCACGCGCCAGATCTTCAGTGACGCGGGCCTGAAACTCATGCGGCAACTCGGCGTGCCGAAAAAACTCGGCGAGGACAACCGCCGCCTCGTGGCAGGCAGTCCGCTGCTGCTGGCCGCGCTGCTGGACAGGGAGGAGTACCGCCCCGGCGAACTCAGCGGCTTCTACAGCGTGTTCGGGCTGGGCGCCGCCGTCGAGAACATCTGGAACGCCGTGGGCGCGCTGGGCATGGGCATTCAGTTCGTCAGTACGCCCATGGAGATCCCCCGGCAGTGGCAGGCCATCGGGGAACTGCTGCGCGTGCCGCCGGAGCTGGAACTGATGGCCGTGTACCGCCTGGGGTACCTGCCGCCCGAGCAGGCGCGCCCCAGCATCGACTGGAGCAGCCGCCACCGCAAACGCCTGTCGCAGTTCGTGTCCCGCGACACCTGCGACGTGCCCGAGGACGACCACGCCGGGCAGGAGCCGTCGGCGGGACAGGCAGCACCGTAGCGGGCCTTCACGTTCCATTAGCGTAACTGCCACGCGGCGTCCGGGGACTCGGCGCAGAATGCGCCCTTGGAGGGCAACACCATGACCGACACCACACCCAACGCCGCGCAGAGCGGCACCTTCAGGATCGGCGGGGACATCAGCGTCAACCGCCTGGGCTTCGGCGCGATGCGCGTCACGGGCGACGGCGTCTGGGGCGACCCGACCGACCGTGAGGGCGCGCTGGCCACCCTGCGCCGCCTGCCGGAACTCGGCGTGAACCTCATCGACACGGCCGACAGTTACGGCCCGGCCGTCAGTGAGGAACTGATCCGCGAGGCCCTGCACCCCTACGACAGCGTGATCGTCGCCACGAAGGGCGGCCTGACCCGCACCGGCCCGAACGTCTGGCCGCCCGTGGGCCGCCCCGAGTACCTCAAGCAGCAGGCGCACCTGTCCCGCCGCCGCCTGGGCGTGGACGTCATCGACCTGTGGCAACTGCACCGCATCGACCCGAAGGTGCCCCGCGACGAGCAGTTCGGCGCGATCCGCGAACTGATGGACGAGGGCGTCATCCGTCACGCCGGCCTGTCCGAGGTGACCGTCGAGGAGATCGAGGCGGCCCGCCGCGTGTTCCCCGTGGCGACCGTGCAGAACCTGTACAACCTCGTGAACCGCAAGAGCGAGGACGTACTGGACTACTGCGAACGCGAGAACATCGGCTTCATGCCGTGGTTCCCGCTGGCCGCCGGGAGTCTCGCCCGCGACGGCAGCGTACTGGCCGACGTGGCCGCCCGCCTGAACGCCAGCCCGTCGCAGGTGGCGCTGGCGTGGGTGCTGCGCCGCAGCCCCGTCATGCTGCCCATTCCCGGTACCGGCAAGGTCGCGCACCTCGAGGAGAACGTGGCCGCCGCCGCCCTGACCCTCACCGACGAGGACTTCCGCGCCCTCGACGAGGTCGGCAAGCAGGAATGGGCCAGTCAGGCGAAACAGGACTGAACGCCGCCGCACGCGCCGCCCCCTCCTGTGAGAGCGGGGCGGCGTTGTTGTGACGTGACCTACCGTCCGCCGCGCGGGGCGTTCCTCAAGAAGCGTTTCTGAAGCACAGGCCAGGGTCGCGCCGCGCCACATGGGCGGCCCGGCACGTTCACAGAGCGCGCCGGAACGGCAGAAT
Organism: Deinococcus seoulensis; assembly: GCF_014648115.1. Classification (NCBI taxonomy): domain Bacteria; kingdom Thermotogati; phylum Deinococcota; class Deinococci; order Deinococcales; family Deinococcaceae; genus Deinococcus; species Deinococcus seoulensis. Next base: position 16,553 of record NZ_BMQM01000024.1, on the reverse strand, counting down.
GCCCGGTATGTCCGTTCCTGCCTTTCCGGCCCTCCGTTCCCTGGTGACCGGCACGCCTCCGCACGTCACGCCGCAGTCGGCGGTGCAGGAGGCGGCCCGCACGTTGTTTCCGCGCATGGCGGCCCGGCCCTCGCTGCTGGACGTGTTCGGGAACGCGCAGATCGAATCGCGGGCGCTGGCGCGGCCCCTGGAGTGGTACCTCAGTCCGCGCGGATTCGCGGAGAAGAACGCCGTGTTCATCGAGGAGGCCCGCACCCTGACCCGGCGGCTGGCCGCGCAGGCCCTCGCCCAGGCACAGGTGGACCCGCAGGACGTGGACGCCGTGATCGTCGTGAATACCAGCGGCCTGAGCACCCCCAGCCTGGACGCCGACCTGATCGGCGCACTCGGCCTGAACCGCCACGCGGCCCGCATGCCCATCTGGGGCCTGGGCTGCGCGGGCGGCGCGGCCGGACTGGCCCGCGCGGCCGACCTGATCCGCGCGGGCTTCCGGCGGGTGCTGTTCGTGGCGGTGGAACTGTGCAGCCTGACGCTGGTCAAGGGTGACGAGTCCAGCAGCAACTTCGTGGGCACCGCCCTGTTCGCCGACGGCGGCGCGGCCCTGGTACTGACCGCGCCGGACGTGCCGGGGCCGCCCGCGCTGGCGCACCTGCACGGCGCGTACTCCACCCTGATCGAGAACAGCGAGGACATCATGGGCTGGGACGTGGTCGACGACGGCCTGAAAGTCCGGTTCAGCCGCGACATTCCTGCCCTGGTGCGCAGCATGATGCGCGGCAACGTCGAGGAAGCCCTGACCGCCCACGGCTGGCCGCGCGAGGACGTGGGCACGTTCGTGGTGCATCCGGGCGGCGTGAAGGTCCTGGCCGCCTACGAGGAAGCGCTCTCGCTGCCCGCCGGGGCGCTCGACAGCAGTCGCCGCGTCCTGCGGCAGTACGGCAACATGAGCAGCGTGACCGTCCTGTTCGTGCTGGCCGAAGTCCTGCGCGCCGCGCCACGGGGCCGCGCCCTGCTGAGCGCCATGGGCCCCGGCTTCAGCGCCGAACACGTCCTGCTGCAATTCCCCGCGTAACGCCCGGAGGCGCCGGGCCATTCACACAGAAGGGGAGGCCGGATCACCGCGATCCGGCCCCCCTGTGAGCGTTCGTGTCAAACGGATTCCGTTTGTTTCATTAACAACCCGGAACAGCACCGCCCCTGCCAACTCCACGTCCGGAACCCGCTTCAACTCCTACTCGCTCCGCTCGGATTGAATGGCTTATAAAGCCGTTCAATCGGAGTCCGTATCAGCTGCCCTCGTTCCCGTCCACGGTCTTGTCGGGGCTGGTTGGTGCGCCGCTGGCGGGCAGGCCGTCCTTCATGCCGCCGTAGGTGCTGGGGTTGGCGTCCTGGCCAGTATTGTCGGCGGCGCGGGGGTCGGTGGTGCTGCTCACCTGCTGCGCCGGTGACGTGCCCGCTCCGGCCTGCGCGTTCGCGTCGCTGGCGCCGGTGTACTGGCCCTCGGTGGCGGCGTCCCCGGCGTTCTTGGGCGTGCCGGTATTCCACTGCGCCTGATCGTTAATGGTGTCCTGTGAAACGTTCGCGTGCGCCTCGCTGTTCGGTCTGCCTTCTCCCATGTGATCCTCCGGGGGGGGTGCGCCGCGCGTACCTGCGCGGGCTCAAATCTGCGTGCTCAGTGGCGCCAGTGCCTGTGTATCAGTGGTTGCGGATGCCGGGCTGCATACCGTCGTTCGCGCCGGTCACGTCGTCCGGCGTCTGGTCGACCTGCCTGGCGTGTTCCTGCATGCCGGTCTTCTGCACGTCCTTGACGCTGCTCAGGTCGTCGGTGTCCTTGCTGCCGCCCTGGGGGCTGCGCTGGTCCTTCGCGGGGTGATCCTTGGCGGGGTTGGTGTCACGCTCGTTCATCGGGAAACCTCCTGTACGAAGTGGGAACGGTCGGCCGTGCCGGTCAGCGTGGGCTGGCGCGAACGGAACGGATGGCCGGGGCTGGCCGGAAAACTGGTGTGCCCGTTCACCCTACCGCCACGCCCGCCGGTCGGGGCGAGTGCGGCGTTCATGCAGGGTTGGGCGTTCACGCGCCCGGCCTTCATCCGCTTCGCGCGTTCAGCGGCGTGTGGCCGTGCCGAAGGTGGCGTTCAGGCCACTGACGAGCTGCTGGCGTTCCGTGTCCGTCAGGCGGGCGTCCGGGTGCAGGGGCGGGTAGGTGGGTTCCGGCATGCTGCCGTCCTCGACCTCGTGCCCGGCGCGGCGGGCGTCCTCGCCGAAGCCCGGCACGTTCACGTTGAATCGGCTGCGGCCCTCGTCCACGTGCCGCTGCACCATCCACGAGACGGGCGCCACGTTGCTGTACCAGGGCCATGCGGTCGCGTGGCTGTGGCAGTCCGCGCAGGCGCGCGTGAACAGCGCCTCGGTCTGCGGGCTGTCCCAGGTGGGCGTGGCCTGCACGGGCGGGTTGCTGTGCGCCCGGCCGTACGGCACGAGCTGAATCAGCACGAACAGGGCCAGCAGGCCCAGCAGGAGGCGGGGCAGCAGGGGGCGGCGGGCGGGATTCAGTCTCATGGTGCCTCCGGTGAATTCTGATGCTCAGCGTGGGCGTCGCGCGCCGCGCCGGGATGTGCCTCGACCTGCGGGAATCTTAAGGGGCGGTCCAGCGGGGGTGGTCCAGAGGGGGCGGTCCAGCTGGTCAGTCCGTTCACCGCGCCCCGCCTCCTGCCTACACCCGGTGGCGCAGCAGGCGCAGGCCCATGAACACCACGAACACCGTGCCGCCCTCGTGCGCCAGGACGCCCAGTGGCAGCGGCACCTTGCCTGCCACGGCCAGCGGCGCGACGATCAGGATCACCCCGAACGCGAAGGTCAGGTTCGTGATCACGGTGCGCCGCGCGTCGCGGGCCAGCCTGACCGCGCCCGCCAGCCGCCCGAGGTCGTTCTGCATGAGGACCACGTCCGCACTCTCGATGGCGACGTCGGTGCCCGAGGCGACCGCCACGCCCAGGTCGGCGCGGGCCAGGGCGGGCGCGTCGTTCACGCCGTCCCCAACCATGGCGACCCGTCCGGCGCCCGGCTGCGCGCCCAGTTCGCCGATGATGCGGAGTTTGTCCTCGGGCAGCAGTTCGGCGCGGAATTCCGTCAGGCCCAGTTCGGCGGCGACGGTCTGCGCGACCTCCTGGCGGTCGCCGGTCAGCATGACGGGGTGCGTGATGCCGCTGCCGCGCAGCGCGCTCAGGGCCTGCGCGACGCCGGGCCGCAGGGCGTCGGCCACGCCCATCACGCCCAGCACCTGCGGGCCGCGTCCGACGATCACGCTGGAACTGCCCTGGCGGCCCAGTTCGGTCAGGGCGGTGTGCTGCGCGGCGTTCAGGGTCGCGCCGTTCCGCCCGGCGAGGCGGGTGTTTCCGGCCCAGACGACCGCGCCGTCCGCGCCGCGCGCCTCGATGCCGTGGCCGGGAATGGCCTGCGCGTCCTGCACGTGCTCTGGGGTCACGCCTCGTTCCTGGGCGGCGGTCACGACGGCCTGCGCGATGGGGTGCTCGCTGTGGGCCTCAAGCCCGGCGGCCAGGGCCAGCGCGGCCCCCTCGTCGTCTGCCATGACCCGCGTGAGGGTCATCTTCGCCTGGGTCAGCGTGCCGGTCTTGTCGAAGGCGACGGTGCGCACGTCGGCCAGGGCGTCCAGCGCGGCGCTGCTCTTGAACAGCACGCCCCCACGCGCGGCGGCGGCCATGGCCGAGAGCATCACGGCCGGGGTGCTGATCACCACCGCGCAGGGACTGGCGACCACCATGAAGGTCATGGCGCGGTACCACGCGTCGTCCACGTTCAGGCCGAACCCGAAGCGCAGCAGGGCGTACACGGCGGGCACGAGGGCCAGCACGATCATCGCGTACGGGCTCTCCCAGCGTTCGGTGAGGCTCTCGGTGCGGCTCTTCTGCGTCTGCGCCTGTTCCATCAGGCCCACCAGCCGCGCCAGGGTGCTCTCGCCCGCCGGGCGGATCACGGTCGCCTGCACGCTGCCGTTCAGGTTGACGGTCCCGGAGGCGAGTTCCGCGCCCGGCGCCTTGTCCACCGGGACGCTCTCGCCCGTGATGGGGCTCTCGTCCACGCTGGTCTGGCCGCGTGTCACGCGGGCGTCGGCGGCGATGCGCTCGCCGGGCCGCACGACCAGAATGTCCCCGATGCGGATGTCGCCCAGTTCGCACCACTTCTCCTGCCCGCCGCGCAGCACGGTCGCGCCTTCCGGGTTCAGGTTCATCAGGGCCTGGATGGCGCTGGACGTGCGGCCCATCGCCCAGTCCTGCAGGGTGTTACTCAGGCTGAACAGAAACAGCAGGATCGCGCCGTCCGCCGCCTGCCCGATGCTCGCCGCGCCCAGGGCCGCGAGAACCATCAGCAGGTCCACGTCCAGCTTGCGCTCGGCGAACAGCGAGTGCAGCGCCTCGCGACCGGCGGGAATGCCGCCCGCCAGGAACGCCGTGACGTACCCGGCCCATTGCAGCGCCGGGAGGTGAAGCAGGAATTCCCCGGCCGCGCCGGTCAGCAGGCCAGCCAGGGTCAGGGCGGTGAGGGTGACGGCGCGGCGCAGCTCGGGCGACATCGTGAAGCGCGGCTCGGGCCGGTCGCTCGGGGAGGTGAGGGTCTGGGTGGTCACGGGATGCCTCCGGGGTGGGGGAGAGGGACGATCCTCCTTAATAGGAAGGATTCTCAATAAGAGGATTCTACTCCCCCCGCCCCCCGAACTCAACGCAGAACACCCACCGGAATGCTCGGCAATCCCACACCCCACCCCGCAACAGGCCAAGGCCGCCCCCTCCCACGCGGGAAGAAGGCGGCCCTCACGGCACGGCTGACGGTCTGCCCGTTACTGCCCCTGCCCCATCGAGAACCCCGGCACGCCGTCGAAGGTGTACAGGTGCTCGGTCTTGATGAAATCCAGCCCGCTGCCCAGCAGACCCGTCAGCAGCGCCACCACGTCCGCGTGCCGCACCGGCCCGTCCCCGTCCGCCAGGAACCGGCAGCGCCAGTGGTCCGCGCGGAACGTCTCCGGCTGCCCGCCCGGCCAGACCTTCACGCCCCGGTTCGTGATCATGTTCAGCCGCAGCCGCCCGGTCACCAGCGCCTCCAGCCGCGCCGCCAGCACCGCTGGGTCACGGTCCGCCTCGGCCCACTCGAAGAACACGTCCGTGCCCACCAGGGCCTTCACCACGTCCCGGCGGTCCGGCTGCGGCGCGGGCGCGGGCAGTTGCCCCGGCCCCCGGCGCGCAGCGGGCAGCACCTGCGGCTCCTGCCCCAGCCGGGCGATCACGGCGTCCGCGAACTCGCGCGTCCCGACCCGCTCGCGGGTGTGTTCTCCCGCGATGTCGGCGGTGTGCACGCCGTCCTCCAGGGCGCGCAGCCACGCGTTCTGCACCCGCACTGCCACGTCGTGCTGCCCCAGGTGCCCCAGCATCATGACCGCCGCCTGCAGCAGCCCGCCGGGGTTCGCGACGTTCTGCCCGGCGATGTCCGGCGCGCTGCCGTGAATCGCCTCGAACAGCGCGAAGCTCGGGCCGATGTTCGCGCTGCCCGCCAGCCCCACCGAGCCGGTGACCTCGGCGGCCACGTCGCTGATGATGTCGCCGTACAGGTTCAGGGTCACGACCACGTCGTACCGTTCGGGGCGGGTCGCCAGCCGCGCCGTGCCGATGTCGATGATCTGGTGCTCCTGCTCCAGGTCCGGGTACTCGGCGCCGATCTCGCGGAACACCTGATGGAACAGGCCGTCCGTGAGCTTCATGATGTTGTCCTTGCTCAGCGCCGTCACCTTGCGCCGCCCGTGCGCGCGGGCGTACTCGAAGGCGTAGCGCACGATCCGCTCGCAGCCGTCCCGCGTGACGAGTTTCAGGCACTGCACGACCTCGCGCGTCTGGCGGTGCTCGATGCCCGCGTACAGGTCCTCCTCGTTCTCGCGGATGATGACCACGTCCGTCCCGGCGTGCGTGGACGGCACGAAGGGCGCGTAGGCGCGGCAGGGGCGGACGTTCGCGTACAGGCCCAGCGTCTTGCGCAGCGTGACGTTCAGGCTCTTGTACCCGCCGCCCTGCGGGGTGGTGATGGGAGCCTTGAGCAGCACGCCCGCCGCGCGCAGGGTGTCCCAGGTGTCGGGCGTGAAGCCACTGGTGTGGCCCTCGCGGTACACGGCCTCGCCGATGCGGATCGGGACGGGCTGGATGCGCGCCCCGGCGGCAGCCAGGATGCGCAGGGTGGCGTCCATGATTTCCGGGCCGATACCGTCCCCGTGGGCGACGGCGACGGTGGTGAGGGGCGTGGTGACAGGGGTGTCCAGGGTGGCTTGAGTCATGACTCCTCCAAAGTGCGAAATCGAATACGCGAAAAGTATGTCGTATTTTGTGTGCTAAGGTCAACCCACCCATGACCACGCCCGCCCCGTGGACCTTCCTCACCAACCACACCCACGTCCTGCTGTGCCTCCAGCAGCACCCCGGCGACACCCTCCGCGAAGTCGCCACCCGCGTCGGCATCACCGAACGCGCCGTACAACGCATCGTCCGCGACCTCGAAGACGCCGGCGTGCTGACCCGCGAACGACACGGCCGCCGCAACACCTACCACCTCCAACCCAGCACCCCCCTGCGCCACCCCCTCGAAGCGCACCACACCGTCGGCGAACTCCTCGACCTGCTCCGCTAGGCAGTGGTGCCCACCCTCACGACCGCTTCTGCTCCTGCGCCTCTGCCTGCATCTCCAGCATCACCAGCACGACCAGGGGCAGCGCAACCGGCTGCACAATCGCCCGTACGAAGCCCAGCTGCCCAGCGACGGTCTGCCGCTCATTGCCCGCCTCGGCCATCAGTCGCAGGAACCACCCGGTCACGCGACCCGAATTCAGGGGCCGCGCGCCCCAGCCAAGCAACACCGCCTCACCCATACAGACGGCGCACCCGACCAGCAACGTCAGTGCCAGCAGCCAGAAGGGGATCGCCAGATACGGGTAATCGGTCGCCACGACAGCCCCGAACAGCGACATGAACGCCAGCGTCACCCCACCGTAGAACAGGGTGAACAACACGCCCAGAGTGATCAGGAGATTGCGCCACATGACAGGAGTGTAGGCCGGAACGCCCCGTTGGACGTCCGCACATGGGGAAACTCAGCCGGGCCGCGCCACCCGCGTCACGGTCAGGTCCTGCGTGCTGTCACCGCGCCGGACCGTGAACGTGCTGCTCACACCCGGCGCGGCTCCCAGGCGCAACTCGTGAAAGTAGGCGCCCTGCACGTCCACCCCGTCGATGGCGACGATCTCATCCCCGCCGCGCAGGCCTGCCTGTTCGGCCGGACTGCCCTCATGCACCATGCGGCAGCGCACGCCGAGCCCGTCCCGCAGCGGTTCCAGCCACGCGCCGGTCGTACCCAGCCCCTGGTGACCCGGCTGGTGCCGACGCAGCAGGCGCAGCTGCCCACGGTGGTTGATCTCGTCCTCGAACACGTGGAACCACATGAAATGCCGGTTTCCCGTGCCGCCCCACAGCGGCAGCGGCTCGTCCAGCCACGCGTCGTCCCGCGCCCCCAGCAACTCCAGCGTTCCGGCGCGCACGCGGGCCAGTTCCTCCAGGTAGTGCCGCAGGGGCCGCCCCCGGATCTCCGCGCGGCCCTGCTGCCCGAGGTTCAGGCCCGGCCAGTGGTGGGCTTCCAGCGCGCCGTCCGGGTCCGGGTGCCCGTCGCTGATCAGTTGGTAGATGCGCTCCACGGCCGCCATGTGCGCCAGCAGCATCCCGGCGCTGTTCGCGTGCCCGTCCGGAATCAGGTCCAGTTCCTCCGGCGTCCAGCCCTGCACGGCCTCCAGGGTCGTCTCGCGCGTGTACGTCATCATCCCGATCAGTCGGGCGATCATGGGCGTGAAACCGGGCTGGTCGGACAGCAGGGTGGAAGGCATGCCCGCAGCATACGGGCCGCCTCCGCGCGGCGTTATACGAATTCCGTTTGTTTCGTTGACAGATCGGAACGCCACCGATCTGTCAACTACACGTCCGGAACCCGTTCTGCTCTTACTCGCTCCGCTCGGATTGAACGGCTTTGCAAGCCATTCAACCGGAGTCCGTATGATTACTTCAGTTCGGCGGCGAGGTTCAGCACGGCTTTCTTCAGCGTGACCGCCCCGGCTCCGGCAGAGAGGACCTCGCCGGTGCCCCCGTCCACGATGCGGGCGACGGCGCGGGCGGCGCCGCTCCCGTCGGGTTCCACGGTGATCTCCAGCCGCTGCCCGTGCCCGAGGTTCTGCGCGGCGGTGTTCAGCACCCAGTCGGCCCAGTTGATCTTCTCGGCCTGCGGGGCGTTCGCTTTCGCCTCCTGCTTCTCACGGTACGCCTGGGTTTTCTGGTCCACGTGCGTGCGGATGACCTCGAAGCGTTCGGGGTTCGTCAGGGTATCGAAGGGCACCTCGTCGCCGCTGTCCGGGTGGTGCACGAGCGCGTCGGGCTGCATCTTCTTCACGACGCTGGCCATGATGCGGACCTCGGCGGCGGGCACGTCCCAGGGCAGGTCGGTCTCGCCGTCCGCCTCGACCTCCGCTCCGGGCTGGGTGTCGGGCGCGGCGGCCTCCACGAGGCGGGCGATGACGCGCTGCTGCTCGGGTTCGAGTTCCTCGATGACCTTCGCGGCGGCGCGGTACGAGCGGGCCTGCGCCTCGTTCTTCGGCTGGATGCCCAGCGGTTCCAGCACTTTTGCCACGTCGGCCGCGTCGATCAGGCGTCCGGCCTGCGGGGCGGTGAAGCCCCAGCGGTCTTGCAGGTACGCCTCGAAGGAGTCGTGCGTGGCGAGGAAGAATTCGTTGTCGCGGATTTCGGACAGGGCCTGCCCGGTGCGGCGGAAGTCACGCAGGCCGTCGCGGACGGTCTGTTCCAGCGAAGAGAGGCGGGCGCGCTGGTGCGGTTGAAGCTGGGTGGGTGGGGTGGGGTCGCTCATGCAGGTGAACCTCGCTGGGGGGAGAATGCCCGTGAACGATACCAGAGCCGTCCTGGCCCGGACGCCTCTCCGCGCAAGCTGTTGTCCCTGTGGGGGTAACGGCTCTGTGCCCGTGCGTGCCTGCCCCGGTAACGCCCACTCAGACACCCTTCCCGTATGATGGAAGTACCGCCCGGAAACGGGCAAGGAGGAACACACATGGCGATGAACCTGTTCGGCGCACGCGACACGCTCACCACGCAAAGCGGCCAGAAACTCTACTACTACAACCTCAACAAACTCCAGGAGCAGGGCCATGACATCAGCCGCCTGCCGGTCAGCATCAAGGTGCTGCTCGAAAGCGTGCTGCGCGAAGCCAACGACTACGACGTGCGCCGCGAGGACGTCGCCACCGTCGCCGGGTGGAAACCCGTCAACGAGGAAGTCGAGATTCCCTTCAAGCCCGCCCGCGTGATCCTCCAGGACTTCACCGGCGTGCCCGCCGTCGTGGACCTCGCCGCCATGCGCTCCGCCATGGTCAAACTCGGCGGCGACCCCAGCAAGATCAACCCGCTGATCCCCGTGGACCTCGTCATCGACCACTCCGTGCAGGTCGACGAGTTCGGCACCGACTTCGCCCTCGCCAACAACATGGCCCTCGAATTCGAACGCAACCGCGAACGCTACGAGTTCCTCCGCTGGGGCCAGCAGGCCTTCGACAACTTCGGCGTCGTGCCCCCCGCCTCGGGCATCGTGCACCAGGTCAACCTGGAGTACCTCGCCAAGGGCGTCCAGAGCCGCCCCGAAGACGACGGCGTCGTCGTGTACCCCGATAGCCTCGTCGGCACGGATTCTCATACCACCATGATCAACGGCCTGGGCATCGTCGGCTGGGGCGTCGGCGGCATCGAGGCCGAGGCCGTCATGCTCGGCCAGCCCATCTACATGCTGATGCCCGAAGTCATCGGCTTCAAGATCACGGGCGCCATGCCCGAAGGTGCGACCGCCACCGACCTCGCGCTGCGCGTCACCGAGATGCTGCGCGCCAAGGGTGTGGTCGGCAAGTTCGTCGAGTTCTACGGCGCGGGCCTGAGCAACATGACCCTCCCCGACCGCGCCACCATCGCCAACATGGCCCCCGAGTACGGCGCCACCATGGGCTTCTTCCCCGTGGACGACGAGGCGCTGCGCTACCTGCGCCGCACCGGCCGCCTGGAAACCGAGATCGAACTGGTCGAGGCGTACTACAAGGCCCAGGGCATGTACCGCACCGACGAGACCGTCGATCCCGTCTTCACCGACACCATCGAACTCGACCTGGGCACCATCGTCCCCAGCCTCGCGGGCCCCAAGCGTCCCCAGGACCGGGTGGACCTGACCGGTATGCACACCGTGTTCAACGAGGCCCTCACCGCGCCCGTCAAGGCCCGCGGCTTCGAACTGCCCGCCGATAAACTGGACGCGCAGGGCACCATCACCGGCACCGACATCAAGATCGGACACGGCGCCGTCACGCTGGCCAGCATCACCTCCTGCACCAACACCAGCAACCCCAGCGTCCTGATCGCCGCCGGTCTGGTCGCCAAGAAGGCCGTCGAACTGGGACTGGACAGCAAACCCTGGGTCAAGACCAGCCTCGCCCCCGGCAGCCGCGTGGTCACCGAGTACCTCGAAGCCGCAGGCCTCCAGACGTACCTCGACCAGATCGGCTTCAACACCGTCGGTTACGGCTGCATGACCTGCATCGGCAACAGCGGCCCCCTGCCCGAACCCACCGTGGACGCCATCAACGAAGGTGACCTCGTCGTCGCCAGCGTGCTGAGCGGCAACCGCAACTTCGAAGGCCGCGTCAACCCCCACATCAAGGCGAACTACCTCGCCAGCCCGCCCCTGGTCGTCGCGTACGCCCTGGCCGGGACCGTCGTGAACGACATCGTCAACGACCCCATCGGCACCGGCAAGGACGGCCAGCCCGTCTACCTGCGCGACGTATGGCCCACCGCCGCCGAAATCCAGACCGTCATGGACAGCGCCATCAACGCCGACATGTTCCGCAAGGTCTACGACGGCATCGAGAAGAGCAACCAGGACTGGAACGCCATCCCCGTCGCCGAAGGCGCGCTGTACGACTGGAAGGAAGACAGCACCTACATCCAGAACCCCCCCTTCTTCGACAACCTCGCCGGCGGCCCCAGCGACATCGTGTCCATCGAAGGCGCCCGCGCCCTGGTGAAAGTCGGCGACTCCGTCACCACCGACCACATCAGCCCCGCCGGCAGCTTCAAGAGCGACACGCCCGCCGGGAAGTTCCTCACGGAACGCGGCATCCTCCCCAAGGACTTCAACTCCTACGGCAGCCGCCGCGGCAACGACCGCATCATGACGCGCGGCACGTTCGCCAACATCCGCCTCAAGAACCAGCTCGCCCCCGGCACCGAAGGCGGCTTCACCACTGACTACACCACCGGGCAGGTCAGCTCCATCTACGACGCCAGCGTCAACTACAAGGCCAGCAACATCCCCCTCGTCATCTTCGCCGGTAAGGACTACGGCATGGGCAGCAGCCGCGACTGGGCCGCCAAGGGCACCTTCCTGCTCGGCGTGAAGGCCGTCATCGCCGAGAGCTTCGAGCGCATCCACCGCAGCAACCTGGTCGGCATGGGCGTCCTGCCCCTCCAGTACAAGAACGGTGAGACCGCCGAGAGCCTGGGCATCAACGGCGACGAGACCTTCGACGTGATCCTCCCCGGCGACCTCAAACCCCGCCAGGACGTCGACGTGAAGATCACCGCCAAGGACGGCAGCACCCGCACCATCACCGTCCAGTGCCGCATCGACACCCCCGTCGAAATCGACTACTACAAGAACGGCGGCATCCTCCAGACCGTCCTCCGCGGCATCCTCGCCAAGAGCAACGAAGTCAAAGCCTAATCAACGAAGCCTTCCTATTCACCCCGTCCTTGGTTGGGCGGGGTGATAGTATTTTTTTATGATTGAGCGGACCGAAAAGATCGAAACGGCGAGGAGTTATATCACGGCCATAGATCAACTTTCGTCGCCTGAGGATATGAATTTTCAAGTATGGCAATCTAGAGTGGCTCAATTTTTACAATCAACTTTCGGGAGTCAATCCTGGCAATACGAGAGATTTATTGGAATAAGCTGGAAATTTTCACCGAGGTCAATGGTGGCAGGTACTGATTATGGAGCTATTCGTAGTAAAACTTTCCTGAATGGAAAGCTGGGTGCAAAAACATTATTGGAAGAGGCGATTAGAGATTTGCAGTCTGTGAAGATCGACTCATCGGTATTTTTTAAACAAGCCCCAGAGAGAAGGATATTTATCACTCATGGCAGAAATCCTGAATGGATGGAAGTTCAGAGATATATTGAACAGACAATAAAAATTCCAACAGTAGAACTGTCTCAGGCGGCAAGTCTGGGAAGAACAATTATTGAAAAATTGGAGCAGGAGTCAAAAAATTGTGGATATGCTGTTATTGTTATGAGCGGGGATGATAATGGCGAGGATGGTAGTGTCAGGGTCAGAGAAAACGTAATGCACGAACTTGGCTGGTTCCAGGCTAAATATGGACGCGGTCGTGTATGTCTTTTGCACGAAGACGGCGTATCTATACCCTCAAATGTATCCGGCTTAGTTTACATCCCTTATCCTAAGAATAGAGTGCGTTCAGCATTTGCTGATTTGCGGGATGAAATTGAAGCCATTTACGGAAAGACGGAATAAGGCAATAATAAATCAGAATTTTGATCGGCGACGAGGTTCGTGGCGACCGTGCCGTGTCGGCTGGTCGCTCCGGCCTGCGCGGTAGGGGTGTCGGCGGGGAGGGTGTACACGAAGCCGTCCACGTACTCCCGGCGGTGGGGGCTGAGCGGTTCGCTGCTCAGGTATTCGGCCTCGCTGAGTTTCTTCAGGGGCGAACTGGTCATGCGTTCAGTGTACGGGTCGAGTGTTCTGCCCGCGCTATGGTGTGCGGATATGGGTCGTAAGGATCGGGAGCAGGCGAGCTGGGTCGAGGATACGCGCACGGTACCGCTGGACGTGTGCGTGCTGTGCGGGCGCGAGGGGGACATGACGGATCATCACCTCGTGCCGAAGTCGCAGGGGCGGCGGCAGGGTGTGAAACTGGGCGAGATTCCCACCGTGAAGATGTGCGCGGCCTGCCAGGGCTTCCTGAGCAAGACGTTCAGTAACGCGCAACTGGCGAACGAGTTGAATACCGTGGAGGCGATTCTGGCGCGTGATGAGGTGCAGAAGTTCGTGAAGTGGGTGCAGAAGCAGCCGCTGACGAAGGGTGTGCGCGTTCACTGACCCGACGGTGCCGTGGCCGGGGTGACGTTCAGGGTTGATGGAGGTCGTTCAGACCCACGTCAGGGGAGGGGTTTATACGCTGGAGTATGCGTCTGCCTGTGCCCCTGCTGTTTGCCCTGAGCGCCTCGCTGCTGCTGTCGGCCTGCGGAGGAGGGGGTGGTGGTACGATCCCGCCCACGCCGGTGCCAGCACCGTCCCCGGCGCCCACTCCACCGGCACCCGTTCCACCGGCGCCCACTCCGCCTGCTCCTGCGCCGACGCCAGGGCCGATCTGCACGCAGTCGATCGGCGCAGAGGGAGTCAGCATTCAGGGAATCCAGGGCGGCGCGGCGGGTATGACGGCCAGTGTGGGCGCGCCGGACTGGAGTGCGCCGCACGTGCCGGGACGGGTGCTGCTGCTGGGCGCGGATTCCCTGGCGGCGCAGTCCGTGACGACCCTGTCCGGCGTGGTGACGCAGGCAGTCACGGACGGCGTGCGTCTGGCCTTCACGCCCGCAGGAACGGATGACCGTGCGTTCGCCGTGACGTTGCAGCGGGCCGGATTGCGTGTCCAGCCGGACTTCCTGTACGCGCCGCTGGCCACCCCGAACGATCCGGGAGTGCCGGGGAACGCGGGCGTCCCTGTCGCTGGCGTGGGATCGTTCACGCAGTCGTACCTGACGCGCGTACGCGCCCCGCAGGCCTGGACGTTCCTGCAAGGCTGCGGCAAGACGCCAGTCGCCGCGAAGACCGCCATCCTCGACTCGAAAGTCGAGGCGGGTCACCCGGACCTGACGGGCCGCGTGGCTGCCAGCGCGTCGTTCCTCAGCCCCGAGTCGGGCGGGTCCGACACCAGTACCGGGCACGGCACCGCCTCAGCCGGACTGGTGGGCGCCGCCACGAACAACGGACGGGGCGTGGCGGGCGTCTCCTGGAGCGGCCCGCTGCTGGCCGTGGAGGTGCTGGGCGCGGCGGGCGGCAGCACCAGCGACCTCGCGCGCGGCCTGAACGAATCGGTCCGGCAGGGCGCGAAGGTCATCAACATGAGCCTCGGACTGCCCGGCGACCCCGGAGACGCCGTGCTGGCCCAGGCCCTCACGAACGCCGCGAAGAGCGCCGTGCTGGTCGCCGCCGCCGGGAACACCGCCGGGGACGGCGTGTACTACCCGGCCAGTCACCCGGACGTGATCGCCGTGGGTGCGGTCGCGCAGAACGACGGGCAACTCGCCTGCTACAGCGCCCGCCCCAGCGCCGCGCGGCCCCGACCGCTGAACATCGTCGCGCCCGGCGGCGCCGGTAACTGCACCGGAGCCACGAACGCCGCGCAGATGCTGATCCTCGCGCCCGGCGGCACGTACACCCTGGGCGCAGGAACCAGTTTCGCCGCGCCCCTCGTCAGCGGCGTGGCCGCCCTGATGCGCGCCGCGAACCCCGCCCTGAGCGCCGCCGACACGAAAGCCCGTCTGCTGGGCAGCGTCAACTCCGCCGCCGGGCAACCCCTGCTGGACGCAAACGCCGCCATCCGCGCCGCCACCCGCTGAGGGCAGAAAGGGACGCGCTGCGACCAGTGCAGCGCGCCCCTCGGAGCATCAGCTGAATTTATGTAGGCGATCTGGATCAGTAGTCCGGAAGGTTTCAGGCCGCCTTGACACCGAGGGTCAGCACCTCGTCGATCAATTTCCAGCAATTCTCATCCGGGGGCTCCACGGCCAAGATGCTCAAAATCCGCCCCACGAAAAACTCGTTGTAGGCGCGGCGTTTCTCATCCTCCATGCTGAACACCAGCGGGCAGGCCCGCTGGTCTTGCAACTGACTCAGCCGTGCTGCCGACACTGCCAGCAAAGCCATGTTCCAGTGGAAGTGCAGGGACTCCAGTTGCCTGGACTGACACTCGCTCAGCCCGGCAAATTGCTTCCCGTCGCGGAACGGGAACTCCATCGAGAAGCGCGCCCGGTAGAGCCTGATGATGGTCGCTGCCGTCATGGTTGTGGAGGTGCTGAACAGCACCTCCACCCGCGGCCAACCTGCCCCGGGCCGGACCACCGCCACCACGCGAACCGGCCGTTTCAGGCTGACCGAGTACGCGACCACCGTGTACACCATGCATTCGTCCGCCCACGGCAACGCTTCCCAGCGCGTGAAGTCACGCAGACTGACTTTGCCGTCATACAGCCTGGGTCGGCCCGGCTTCCCCGTGCGGGGTCCGGTGAACAGATGCTTGAGATTGGCATCCCGGCGCATCTTGCCGACGAAGGGCAGTTGCCCTTCGTCCACCACGCGTGAAACGAACTTCAGCTTGGTGTAGTACGCGTCCGCGACGATCGCCTGGAGCTGCGACCGCAGGGTGTCGGGAAGTTGAGTGATGGTGTTCAGCGTGACCGTGGCATAGAAGTCCACCCGGGTCTCCCCATCCGGTACGGCCGCTGGGGTCTGCGTGATGGAGAGCGGAATGGGCTGATGTGTGACCGGATCGATCCAGGTCACGCAGGTGCCTTCCAGACCCCGCACGGATCGACCCTGCGTGCCGCACCAGTACGAGGCAAGTTCGGGGGTGTGCTGACCGTGTTTTGGGATGAACACGGCATCGACCCCCAGGATGCCCGTGTGACTGATACGGACTCCGATTGAATGGCTTATAAAGCCGTTCAATCCGAGCGGATGCGAGAAGGAGAGAAACGGGTTCCGGACGTGGAGTTGGCAACCCGGTGCTGTTCCGGGTTGTTAACGAAATAAACGGAATCCGTATGAGGATCTGCTGGTCTTGCGCCTGCAAGACCATTGCACTGTTGAGTTGTGTCCAGGGAACTGGTTTTTGCGCCCAGGAACGGTGGGTGCGCTCAGGGGTCGGTGCGTAGCGGGCCAGGTTGGTGAAGGTGTGCCTACCTGGGATGACCAACCATAGGGTGAGGAGGAGGCGAAGGTACGCTTGCTGGGTTCGGCGAAGGCCCGCACGGTGGAGTGCAGCGGTTAGAATCTGGTCGGGAGTCGTCCGTTGAGTGCGCATACATTCACGAGAACGACTCCCCTCTTATTTGTCAAAAAAACCTTCCGGACTACTGTGGATTTGAGTGCAGTAGTTCTGCGATGAACACGATGCATAATTGTCTTGATCAATATACATTGCAGTGAAGTTTGAGCAGTCCTAAACTGCAGTAAGTAGAGGTGATCAGGCGAGTCAGCTGGGTCCCATCTCCCAGTAGATCTATGCAACCTGCGCAAGCCTGAGAGTCTGTAATTAAGTACAACGCACCAAAGAAGTAGACTTGGGCATGGCCCGTTCCCATCGGCGCATTGAGATTTCGGAAGA
>NZ_BMQM01000023.1 GCF_014648115.1 Deinococcus seoulensis | reverse complement strand
GCGGCATGGCGGGCGACAACGTGGGCGTGCTGCTGCGCGGCGTGGCGCGTGACGACGTGGAACGTGGCCAGGTGCTGGCGAAGCCCGG
The DNA here is from genome assembly GCF_014648115.1 of Deinococcus seoulensis. Lineage (NCBI taxonomy): Bacteria > Thermotogati > Deinococcota > Deinococci > Deinococcales > Deinococcaceae > Deinococcus > Deinococcus seoulensis. Next base: position 63,433 of record NZ_BMQM01000023.1, on the reverse strand, counting down.
CAGCATCAAGCCGCACACGAAGTTCGAAGCGAGCGTGTACGTGCTGAGCAAGGACGAAGGCGGGCGTCACAGCGCGTTCTTCGGCGGGTACCGCCCGCAGTTCTACTTCCGCACGACGGACGTGACGGGCGTGGTGGAACTGCCCGAAGGCGTGGAGATGGTCATGCCCGGCGATAACATCACGTTCGTGGTTGAGCTGATCAAGCCGATCGCGATGGAAGAAGGCCTGCGCTTCGCGATCCGCGAAGGTGGCCGTACCGTCGGCGCCGGCGTCGTCGCCAAAGTCATCGAGTAATCCAGTTTTACTGAGGGGAGGCCTGCGGGTCTCCCCTTTTTTGCTGCTCCCTGCTCTGATGCGCTGATGTTCTGCGCGCTGAGAGGCCCGCCGCTGATCCTGCGACGGTACGGGTAGGCGCGCGCCGTTCACTCTGCTGACCCCGACTGGGCAGACTGGGTGACTCTGTTCGCCCCGCTGCCGGGTGTGCGGCAGGTATTCGTGCTGGATGTGGATCCGGTGCCAACCTCCTGTGGGATGGCGGTGCCGCTGATGGAGTTCGTGCAGGGCCGTGAGGGTCTGAATACATGGGCGTCCGGGGAGGGTGAAGATCGACTCCGGGAGTATCGGGGACGAAAAAACGCCGTCTGCATCGACGGTTTTCCGACTGGGCTGCCGGGCACAGTGGACACCTGACCCTGGACTCTCTATAATTGGAATGTTGCCCGCCAGAAGGCGGGCTTTTACCAGCGGGTCCGGACGCCCACCGTGGCAGAACGACCACCATCAGGAACGCTGGGAGCAGACCCCCGGACAGAGGGACTGCGAAGGAGCAACATCATGGCGAAAGACGGCCCCCGCATCATCGTGAAAATGGAAAGCAGCGCAGGCACCGGCTTCTACTACACGACCACCAAGAACCGCCGCAACACGCAGGCCAAGATGGAACTGCGTAAGTACGACCCCGTTGCCAAGAAGCACGTTGTCTTCAAGGAGAAGAAGGTCTGATTTCCCCTGCCGGGCGCACGCGGCCTGATGGCAGCGGCCCGGCAGTCCGGTTTCGACTCTTTCTCTTTGCGCAGGTGAACGCATGAACTTGATTCAGTACTTCCGTGACTCGCGCGCGGAACTGTCGCGTGTCTCGTGGCCTACCCGCCAGCAGGTGCTGGAGGGAACCCAGGCCGTGGTGATCTTCGTGATTGCCCTGACCCTCATCGTGTACGCGCTTGACCTGCTGTTCAGCAACCTGATTCGGGCGGTGCTTTGATGGGTATTGAATGGTACGCCGTGCATACCTACGTGGGTCAGGAAGACCGCGTGGAGCAGCACCTGATGGACCGCGCCGGCAAGCTCGGCATGCGCGGCACGAAGATCTTCCAGGTGCTTCAACCCACCGAGGAAGCCGTGGAACTCCGTGACGGTGGCAAGAAAGAAACCGTGAAACGCAAGCTGTTCCCCGGCTACGTGTTCGTGCAGATGGACATCGAGGACGACGACGCGCCCGGCGAGCTGGGCGAGTCCTGGGAAGTGGTGCGCGGCACGAACGGCGTGACCGGCTTCGTCGGTACGTCCACCCGGCCCGTGCCCCTCTCGCCCGAGGAAGTGCAGCGTCTGCTGGCCTCGGTCGGCGTGGCGGCGCAACCGGTGGTCGAGGAAGCGCCGCGCGTGAAGGTGGACTTCAAGGCGGGCGACATGGTGCGCGTCACGGGCGGTCCGTTCGCGGACTTCAGCGGCGTCATCAGCGAGGTCAACCTTCCGCAGGCCAAGGTCAAGGTGCTGGTCAGCATCTTCGGCCGTGAAACGCCGGTCGAACTCGACTTCAGTCAGGTCGCCAAGTAAGTCCCGGGGACGGCCTGGATGCCGTGCTGGCCGCCGCGCCGCGCCATTCAGGTTGCCCACCACCCCGCCTGACTCCCTGTACCTGCGGCGCAAGCCTTGGCAAATGAGGCAGAAGGCAGTAAAATCGAAAAGTTGCTGTCAATCCACCCCAGGGTGGAAGCGCAGAACTTAGCGTCAGCACCCCGACCGGCCTCCTTCAGGCGGCGCGGCAGGGGGAGCTAAGGAGGAATACATGAAAAAAGTCGCAGGTTTAGTCAAACTGCAACTCCCGGCAGGTAAGGCCACTCCGGCCCCCCCCGTGGGTCCCGCGCTCGGTCAGTACGGCGCGAACATCATGGAGTTCACGAAGGCGTTCAACGCGATGACGGCCGACAAGGGTGACGCGATCATCCCCGTCGAGATCACCATCTTCGCCGACCGCTCCTTCACCTTCATCACCAAGACCCCCCCCATGAGCTACCTGATCCGCAAGGCCGCCGGCCTGCAGAAAGGCAGCGCGACCCCCAACAAGGCCAAGGTCGGCAAGCTCAGCTGGGACCAGGTTCTGGAAATCGCCAAGACCAAGATGCCCGACCTGAACGCTGGCAGCGTCGAAGCCGCCGCGAACACGGTCGCTGGCACCGCGCGCTCCATGGGCGTGACCATCGAGGGGGCCCCGAATGCCTAAGCACGGTAAGCGTTACGAGGCGCTCGTCGCCAAGGTGGACCGCAGCAAGCAGTACACCATCGACGAGGCCGCCGCGCTGGTCAAGGACATCGCCACCGCGAAGTTCGACGAGACCGTCGAAGTGCACTTCCGCCTCGGCATCGACCCCCGCAAGAGCGACCAGAACGTGCGTGGCACGGTCGCCCTGCCCCACGGCACCGGCCGTAGCGTGCGCGTCGCCGTGATCACCAAGGGTGAGAACGTGCAGGCCGCCGAGGCTGCTGGCGCGGACGTGGTCGGCAGTGACGAACTGATCGAGCGCATCGCCGGTGGGTTCATGGAGTTCGACGCTGTTGTCGCCACCCCCGACATGATGGCCCAGGTCGGCCAGAAGCTCGCGCGTCTGCTCGGGCCGCGCGGCCTGCTGCCCAACCCCAAGAGCGGCACCGTCGGTCCCGACGTGGCTGGCATGGTCAAGAGCCTGAAAGCCGGTCGCATCGAGTTCCGTAACGACAAGACCGGCGTCGTCCACGCGCCCATCGGCAAGGCCAGCTTCGAACCCGGCAACCTCAGCGCCAACTACAGCGCGCTGATCAGCGCCCTCGAAGCCGCCAAGCCCGGCAGCGCCAAGGGCGTGTTCCTGCGCAGCGCCTTCCTGACCACCACGATGGGCCCCAGCATCCAGCTGACCCTCAGCGGCGGCAGCAACGCCTGAGCAGGACCGTCGGTGGAAGAAGGTTGATGGTTGACAGAAAAAACCATTGACCATCAACCTTCACCCATCGACACTTCTTATCGGCACCCCGGTGCACTCCTCGCACCTTTCCAATCCGTTTCTTTTCAGGCATCCATGACAGCGGGGACCCTTGCCAGGTTTAAACATCCCGCCGAGTTGTCAGGTGACGAGCACTGCACCTGGACTTGTTCCCACCTAGGAGGTACTGCGTGGCGAACGACAAGAACCAGCAGACCCTCAGCAGCCTCAAGGGCAGCCTCACGGGCATCGACACGTTCTACGTGGTCGACTACCAGGGACTGACCGCCGGCCAGCTGGGCAAACTGCGTAAAGACATCCGCGAGAAGGGCGGGCAGCTGATTGTTGCCAAGAACACCCTGATCAACCTCGCCCTTCAGGACGGCGGCCGTGACTTTGCCGACGCTCTGAAAGGCCCCAGCGCCATCGTTGTCGCCCATGAAGACCCCGCCGGGGTCGCCAAGGCCCTCAGCGACGCCGCCAAAGGCAACGACAAGGGCATCCCGACCGTCAAGGCCGGCTTTGTCGAGGGCAACCGCGTCGACGTGAAAGTCGTCGAGCGTCTGGCCAGCCTGGGCAGCAAGCAGAGCCTGCAGGGCGAGCTGGTGGGCGTGCTCAGCGCGCACCTCAGCAACTTCGTGGGCGTCCTCGAAGCGTACAAGACCAAACTCGAAGAACAGGCCTGAACGCCTGAGCGTTCCCCACCGGAACGCCCTTCATTCACATTCTCAGCATCACCCACTTCAATTTCGGAGGAACACATCATGGCTTACGACAAACAGGCTCTTATCGACCAGCTCGGCCAGCTCACCATCATGGAACTCGCGGACCTCATCGACGGTCTGAAGGAAACCTGGGGCGTCACCGCCGCCGTCGCCGCCGGCCCCGCCGCCGCTGCCGGCCCCGCCGCTGAAGAGAAGACCGAGTTCGACGTCATCCTCGTTGACGCCGGCGCCAGCAAGATCAACGTCATTAAGGAAATCCGCGCCATCACTGGCCTGGGCCTGAAAGAAGCCAAGGACATGAGCGAGAAGGGCGGCGCGCTGAAAGAAGGCATCAGCAAGGACGAAGCCGAGAAGATCAAGGCCCAGCTGGAAGCTGCTGGCGCCCGCGTCGAACTCAAGTAAGTCCCCCCAACCGGGAGTGCAGCCCCCAGCTTCGGCTGGGGGTTTTTTCGTGCCGTGACCGCGCCGTCCCCTACGGCGCGCGGCGGGCCAGCACCTGCCGCACGAACACCGACGCGTCCTGCTGCAACTGCGCCTGCACGCCGGGCGGCAGGTCGGGGCGGGCCGCGACGTACATCCGCACGCCGTAATCACGGTCGGCGGCCAGGGCGCGCAGTGTGTCGTCCCGCAGGTCTGGGCGGGCTGCTACGCGTGAACGCACCTGCCACGCCGGGTGCCTCGCCAGTGCGGCCAGCTGGGCGGGCGTCAGGTCCGGGTGACTGGCCACGGCTGCGACCACCCCGGCGTCCGGGTGGGACAGGGCGTGCCGCCGCAGCCAGTCGGGCGCGGCGGGGCAGCCGATCAGGGCCAGCAGGGTGGCGCGCGGCGTGTCCAGCAGCAGGCGCGGGTGCGCCAGCCGCAGCAGCGGCAGGGCCGGGTTGCTCAGGACCGCGCCGGGTTCGGTGGCGGCCAGGGCTTCCAGCAACGCCGGGGGCGTGTTCGGGTGCTGCGCCACGGCGGCGCGCAGTCCGGCGTCCTCCTGCCGGGCCAGGGTTTGCAACGTGGCGGCCGGGGTGCCGGGAGGGAGCGTGGCGGATCTGGTCAGCCTGTCGGTGGGATGTTCAGTGTCTCCTGCCATAGCGTCAGCAGCTCCTTCAGGTCGTCCCGCAGTTCGGCGGGCGTGCGGGTCCCGGTGCGGGGTGGGGGGAGTTCGTCCAGCAGTTCGAAAGTCAGGGCGTCCGGGCCGCCAGTGTTCCAGTCGCGTTGCAGCGCGGGCGTGCGGTGGGTGCCGGTCTGCAACTCGAAGCGGGTGCGGTTGATCAGGGCGGGTGCGTCGGGGCTGCACTGCAGGTGCGTGCGACCGCTGGGCACGTGCGTGATGCGGATGATGCCGGGTCGCGGCGTGTGGCGGTGCTCGCGCAGGCCTTCGGGGGTGGTCATGCGGGGCTGGGGGTAGACGCGGGCGCGACGGGGAAGGCTGGCGCGGCAAGGTACAGGGCGTGCAGGCGCACGTCGTCAGGCCAGCCCTGCACCTGAGCTTCGAACTGGGCGCGGTCGGCGGCGTACAGGGCGCGGGTGGCTTCCTCGTAACCGGGCAGGTCGCCCGCCATCACGCCCAGGAAGCGGTCGGCGGCCGCCTGGGCCTGCGCGCGGCGTTCGCCGTCCGGGTCGGCCCTGCGGGCCTCGTCGATCAGGCGCCGCAGCGCCGCCGACGCCCCGCCGCGCTGGCGTTCCAGCCACTCCCAGTGGCGGGGCAGCAGGCTGACCTCGCGCGACACGACGCCCAGTTTCGGGCGGCCGGGGCCGGTGCGGGGCGTTTCGGGAGCGTGGCGGGCCAGTACGTCGTCCAGGGTGCCGCTCAGGTCGAAGTCAACGCTGCGCCCTGTCTGATCGTCGAAGGTCAGCAGGCCCGCGCGCGGCCCGGCGTGCAACAGGCTGAGGGTGGCCGCGAGGGGCGCGGTCAGGCGGCGGGTGTGTCCCTCAAAGGTGGTGAAGGTGGGTTCGGTATCCATGCCCGTATTTTACCCGGATGAATTAAAGAAACGCAATATCACCCGGGTAATAAGGATGGCCTAGAGTCTCAGAACTTCGAGATGACGGGAAAGGTGCCCAGCAGTCTGAACGTGACCCCATCGACTTCCACTGACCCGTGTGGCATCGGAGGACGAACCTCCTCGCCCCGCCACTCGTCACCCGCCCCTCCACTGATGACATACAGCGCATTCCAGTCCTGTCCAGATGGAATGCGCGACGTGGCCTGCTGATCCAGCGTGAGCCAGGACGCAGAGCAGTCAGCCAGGAGCGCAGCAGGGTTGTCACCGTAAAGGTAAAAGGCAAAATCATCGTCGTACCATCCCGTCCGGAAGGCCATGGAGAAAGCCGACTTTGGTTCCCCTTCCTCTGCGGAATGGTCGAACCTCACCGCTCCGGCCAACTCCGCCTCTGCGCGTGCGTGAGCCGCCCAGACCGTCAGGGTGTCATGCACGTACCTGCTCACTTCAGCTCTTTGCGCAGTCCGGCGGCCATCTGGAACCATTCGCGTTCCTGGCGGCGGTAGAGGCTGCTGGCCTTCTGCTCGGTTTTGGCCAGGGCGTCCAGCAGAGCGCGGGCCTCGTCTTCCCGGCCCTGCCGGATCAGGTACGCGGCGTGGCGGGCGCGGGGTTCCTCGGTGGTGGCGCCGGTGATGGCGTCGCGGTAGGTCTGGTCGGCTTCGGGTTTGCCCTGGGCGTCCTGCGCCTGGGCGAGCAGGGTCAGGGTGCGGGTGCGGGTGGCGGCGCTGGTTTTCAGGTCCACGCGGTTCAGTTTCGTCTCGGCCGGGGCGGGTTCCTGCCGGGCGAGGTCCAGTTCGGCGCTGGTGAGCAGCACGACCGGATCGTCGGCGTAGATGCCGCTCAGGAGTGGGGCCAGGGTGGCCTGCGCGTCGTCGGGGCGGCCGGCGCGGGCTTGCAGGGCGGCCAGATCGGCGCGGTTCTGGAGGGTGTCGCTTTCCTGCAACTGCTCCTGGGCCTCGCGGATGCGGGTGTCGAGCGGTTTGAGGGCTTCCACGCCGCGCGCCACGGCCTGCCCGGCCACGCGGCCGCTTCCGCGCGCGGCGGGGATCAGGACCATGAAGGTGTACACGGCGGCGAAGGCCAGTCCGAACAGGCCGCCGAACAGCGCGCCGAACAGCAGCATGACGATCCAGTACACCTGCTGCCGCGTGACGACCGCGTGGATCAGGCCGATGATTGCCAGCAGGCGCAGGAGGTTCAGCAGGAAGGGCAGGTAGGGTTGCAGGGCGTCCACGGGTACATGGTACGGAAGGTGGGATGGGTCTGACCGTCAGCGCGGCTGGAATGGTCAGGTGCGGCCGGTTGTCATCAGGTCAGGTGAAGATGCGGATGGGGCAGTCAGGCGCGCAGACCGGATTGATTCCAGCGTGCGGCTGGGGCATACTTCCGGCACATCAGTAGACCGGGCGCCAGGACGCCGGGCGCGGCTCCTGCCGGCAGTTGACCTGTCATGGCGCGCGGGGGTATACTGTCCTGTGCTGACCATGATGGGTCGGGCAGGAGCTAGTTGCGGCGAACGGGTCTGCAAAACTAAGCCTTAATTCAGGGACCGCGACCGGAGGGGTTGCGTGTTCCGCCTGCGTCTTTTCCAGCCCCGGAAGGCGCAGCGCAGGACCCAGGGTGCGTGCGAGGTGGACATGAGTTTGACCGGTAAAGGACCCCGCATCGAGCGTTTCGGTGACATCGCGGAAGTGATTCCCCTTCCCAACCTGACGGAAATCCAGGTGAACTCGTTCCGCGCGTTCCTCCAGGCCGACAAGGCCCCGGAGCAGCGTGAGAACGTGGGCCTGCAGAGTGCGTTCAAAGAAGTCTTCCCCATCGACGAGACCGAGAAGGGCCGCAGCACGGGCCTGGTCCTCGATTACCTCGAGTACCGTCTGGGCGAGCCGCCCTACACGCCCGAGGAATGCCGCGAGAAGGACGTCACGTACCAGGCGCCGATGTACGCCAAGCTGCAACTGATCCACAAGGACAGCGGCCTGATCAAGGAAGACCAGGTGTTCCTGGGCGACCTGCCCCTGATGACCGAGGACGGGTCTTTCGTCATCAACGGCGCGGACCGCGTGATCATCTCGCAGATCCACCGCAGCCCCGGCGTGTACTTCACCTCGTCCTACAAGGGCATCAAGAAGATGTACACCGGCGCGATCATCCCCATGCCCAAGCGCGGCCCCTGGATCGAACTGGAGTTCGCGGGCGGCATCCTGGAAATGAAGGTCAACAAGCGCAAGTTCCCCGTGGCGATGCTGCTGCGCGTCCTCGGCTACGACGACACCAGCCTCAAGGCGCTGTTCACGGAGTTCGAGCCGGACATGGAACTGCCCGAGGACAAGAGCGCGGGCATGGGCGCCGACGAGGCGCTGCTGCGCCTGTTCACGGTGCTGCGCCCCGGCGATCCGCCCAAGCGTGACAAGGCCATCCAGTACCTGTACGGGCTGCTGGCCGACCCGCGCCGCTACGACCTGGGCGAACCCGGCCGCTTCAAGATGAACACCAAGCTGGGCGTGCAGCGTGAAGAACGCACCCTGCTGAACTTCGAGGACGGCAAGTTCACGGACGCCGGTCTGGTGGACACCATCCGTTACCTGATGGCGCTGCAGTACGGCCGCGAGACGGTCAGCATGGAAGGCGCGGACGGCGTGATGCACGACGTGCTGGTCGGCGAGGACGACATCGATCACCTCGGCAACCGCCGCGTGCGCACCGTGGGCGAACTGCTCGCCGATCAGCTGCGCGTGGGCATGGGCCGCATGGCGCGTGGCGTGCGCGAGCGCATGCTGCTCGGCAACCCGGACGCCGCGACCCCCACGAAACTCGTGAACAACCGCCCCATCGTGGCGGCCGTGCGCGAATTCTTCGGGCGCAGCCAGCTCTCGCAGTTCAAGGACCAGACCAACCCCCTGTCGGACCTGCGCCACAAGCGCCGTATCTCCGCGCTGGGGCCGGGCGGTCTGACCCGCGAACGCGCGGGCTTCGACGTGCGTGACGTTCACCGTACCCACTACGGCCGCATCTGCCCGATCGAGACGCCGGAAGGCGCCAACATCGGCCTGATCAGCAGTCTGGCCTCCTACGCGAAGGTGAACGGCCTGGGCTTCATCGAGGCGCCGTACCGCCGCGTCGAGAACGGCCTGGTCACCAGCGACGTGGTCTACATGACCGCCGACATCGAGGACCGTTACACCGTCGCGCAGGCCAACAGCCCGCTGAACGACGACGGAACCTTCAGTGACGAGCGCGTCCTGGCCCGCCGCAAGGGCGATCCCCTCTGGTACACGCCCGAAGAAGTGGACTTCATGGACGTGTCCCCGAAACAGATCGTTTCGATCAACACCAGCCTGATTCCCTTCCTGGAGCACGACGACGCCAACCGCGCCCTGATGGGTTCCAACATGCAGTCGCAGGCCGTGCCGCTCGTGCGTGCCGACAGCCCCGCCGTGGGGACCGGCGTCGAGAGCCGCGTGGTGACCGACAGCGGCACCAGCGTCGTCAGTGACGTCACGGGCAAGGTCACGTACGTGGACGCCCGCAACATCCAGGTCACCCTGACCGAGGATGCGCCCGGCATCGGCTACAGCGCCGGTAACGTCCGCACCTTCGAACTCGTGCGCTTCACGCGCAGCAACCAGGGCACCAACCTCGACCAGCACCCCATCGTGGACATCGGTGACATGGTCAAGGCCGGTCAGGTCATCGCGGACGGTCCCGCCAGCGACCTGGGCCGCCTCGCGCTGGGTCAGAACATCACGATTGCGATCATGCCCTTCGACGGCTTCAACTTCGAAGACGCGATCTGCATCAGCGAGGGTCTGGTCCGCAAGGACTTCTACACCAGCGTGCACATCGAAAAAGACGAGATCGAGGCGCGCGACACCAAGCTCGGGCCCGAGAAGATCACCCGCGACATCCCCGGCCTGAGCGAGGCCGCGCTGCGCGACCTCGACGAGGACGGCATCGTGCGCGTCGGGGCCGAGGTCAAGCCCGGCGACATCCTGGTCGGCAAGACCTCCTTCAAGGGTGAAAGCGAACCCACCCCGGAAGAGCGTCTGCTGCGCTCGATCTTCGGTGAGAAGGCCCGCGAAGTGAAGGACACCAGCCTGCGCGTGCAGTCCGGCCAGGGCGGCATCGTCGTGAAGACCGTGCGCTTCCGCCGCGGCGACGAGGGCGTGGACCTCAAGCCCGGCGTGAAGGAAATGGTCCGCGTGTACGTGGCCCAGAAACGCCAGCTGCAGGTCGGCGACAAGGTCGCGAACCGCCACGGGAACAAGGGCGTGGTCTCCAAGATCATGGCCCCCGAGGACATGCCCTACCTGGAAGACGGCACCCCCGTCGACCTGGTGTTCAACCCGCTGGGCGTGCCGTCCCGCATGAACCTCGGGCAGATCCTGGAAACCCACCTCGGTGAAGTGGCCCGCCTGACCGGACAGAAGTTCGAGACGCCCGTGTTCGACTCCGTGACCGAGGCGTCCATCAAGGAAATGCTGGAAGTCGCGGCGGCCGAACGCCTCCAGGCCCGCAAGGACGACGGTTTCGAGCTCGACAAGCGCGAGCAGGAAGTCCTCGACCGCGCCGGGAAGGTCGGCGTCGTCGACGCGCCCGAAGGCGACTACGAACGCGCCCAGATGCAACTGGCCCGCACCGGCAAGAGCGTCCTGTACGACGGCCGCAGCGGCGAACCCATCAGCGGCCCGGTCGTGGTCGGCACCATGTACGTCATGAAGCTCTACCACATGGTGGAAGACAAACTGCACGCCCGCTCCACCGGCCCGTACAGCCTCATCACCCAGCAGCCCCTCGGCGGGAAGGCCCAGTTCGGCGGCCAGCGCTTCGGGGAGATGGAAGTGTGGGCGCTCGAAGCGTACGGCGCCGCGCACGTCCTGCAGGAAATGCTGACCATCAAGTCCGACGACATCGACGGCCGCGACGCCGCGTACCAGAGCATCGTCAAGGGCGAGGAAGTCTCGGGCAGCACCATCCCCGAGTCGTTCAAGGTGCTCGTCAAGGAACTCCACTCGCTGGGCCTGGACGTCGAAGTGCTCGACGCGTACGACAAGAACGTCGACATCTTCGAAGGCATGATGCCCAAGCGCTAAGGCGCACTGACATGCGCCGCAGATGGCTGAGAGCAGATGGCAGATGGCCAACCGCACTCCAGCACAGGCCTGAATCCCGCTTCTCGCCATCTGCCATGAGCCTTCCGCCTTCCGCCTTCTCTGAAGGAGAGTCATGAAAGATTTCAGCAAAGTTCGTATCGCCATCGCCAGTCCGGAGAAGATCCGCGAGTGGTCGTTCGGTGAGGTCGAGAAACCCGAAACCATCAACTACCGCACCCTGAAACCCGAGCGGGAGGGTCTGTTCGACGAGCGTATCTTCGGGCCGCAGAAGGACTACGAGTGCGCCTGCGGGAAGTACAAGCGTCAGCGGTACGAGGGCAAGGTCTGCGAGCGCTGCGGTGTGGAAGTCACGAGCAGCAAAGTGCGCCGCTACCGCATGGGTCACATCGACTTGGCGACGCCCGCCGCGCACATCTGGTACGTGAAGGACACGCCCAGCAAGATCGGCACGCTGCTGGACCTGAGCGCCGGTCAGCTGGAGAAGGTGCTGTACTTCAGCTCCTTCCTGGTCACCACGCCCCGCAACGCCCAGAAGGACGGCCGCCCGCTCAAGCGCGGCGAACTGCTGAGCGACGACGAGTACCGCGAACTGCGGTTCGGTCGTCAGGAAACGTACGCCCTGACCGGCGGCGTGGAAGCCGAGGTGCGTGACGGCGAGTACGTCACGCGCGGCCAGATCCTGGGCGGCAACGTGGTCAGCAAGATGGACGGCCTGGCGCAGTACCGCTTCCCGCGCCGCGCGGTCATCGCGTACGCCGAGGAAGTCGAGGCCAGCCTGCCGCTGCCCGCCGACGCGCTGGTCGAGCAGGACGCCTTCCGCGCCGGGGAGATCCTGGCGGAACTGGAAGCCGACGTGCAGATCACCGCTCCGGTGGACGGCACGGTGTTCCTGCACGAGATGGGTGAGGACAGCGTCATGGTCGAGATCCGCGAGACCCTGGCCGCCGCGCCTGCCGCTGACGACGAGGAAGAGGCCGCCGCGCCCATGGGCGAGGTCCTGAGCCGCGTGTACGTGCCTCACGGCATGAACGTGCAGGTCGTGCACGGCGAGATCATCGAGGCCGGAGCCGTGCTGGCCGACGCCGCGAGCGGCACCCGCCTGCGCGTCAGCCGTGACAGCCGCCTCTCGGCCGTCACCTTCCCCAAGAAGAAGGGGGACGTGCAGGTCACGGCGCACTGGACGCGCCGCGCCGAGTACGGCATCCAGCCGCAGATGCACGTCCTGGTCGGAGACGGCAGCGAGGTCCGCCGTGGTCAGAAGATCATCGGCGCCATCGACAAGGAAGAGGAAGTCGTGGCGGAAGCCGACGGCGTCATCACCCTGCACAACCCCGCCAGCATCATCGTCAGCAAGGCCAAGGTGTACACCTACGACGACGAGCCCCTCGTCGTGAACGGTGACCGCGTCGAGCCCGGCGACGAGCTTGCCGACGGTGGCAACCTCCAGAGCGACATCAGCGGCCGCATCGAGATCGACCTGGTCCGCAAGCAGGTCCGTGTGATCGAGTCGTACGACTTCGAGGCGAAGATGGGCGCCGAGGCCGTCAAGGAACTCCTGGACGACCTGAACCTCGACGAGCTGGAAGTCGAACTGAACGAGATGATGAAGGACTCCAGCCGCCACAAGCGCGCCAAGGCCCGCAAGCGCCTGGAAGTGACCCGCGCCTTCAAGCGCAGCGGCAACCACCCCAGCTGGATGATCCTGAACACCGTGCCCGTCATGCCCCCGGACCTGCGTCCGATGGTGCAGGTGGACGGCGGCCGCTTCGCGACGTCGGACCTGAACGACCTGTACCGCCGCCTGATCAACCGCAACAACCGCCTGAAGAAACTGATGAGCCAGGGCGCGCCGGACATGATCATCCGCAACGAGAAGCGCATGCTTCAGGAAGCGGTGGACGCCCTGATCGACAACGGCCGCCGCGGCAGCCCCGTCACCAACCCCGGCAGCGACCGCTCGCTGCGTTCCCTGACCGACCTGCTCGGCGGGAAACAGGGCCGCTTCCGTCAGAACCTGCTCGGGAAGCGCGTGGACTACTCCGGCCGAAGCGTGATCGTGGTCGGCCCGCAGCTCAAGCTGCACCAGTGCGGTGTGCCCAAGCGCATGGCGCTCGAACTCTTCAAGCCGTTCCTGTTCAAGGTGCTCGAAGAGAAGGGCGAGGTCACGAACATCAAGCAGGCCCGCAAGATGCTCGAACGCTACCGCGACACCCGCGACAGCGTCTGGGACGCCCTGGAAGAGGTCATCGAGGACAAGGTCGTGCTGCTCAACCGCGCGCCCACCCTGCACCGACTGGGCATCCAGGCCTTCGAGCCCGTGCTGGTCGAGGGTCAGTCCATCCAGCTGCACCCGCTGGTCTGTGAAGCCTTCAACGCCGACTTCGACGGCGACCAGATGGCCATCCACGTCCCCCTGAGCGCCCAGGCGCAGGCCGAGGCGCGCATCCAGATGCTCAGCGCGCACAACCTGCTGTCCCCCGCGAACGGCGAGCCGAACGTCAAGCCCAGCCGCGACATCATCCTGGGGATCTTCACGCTGACCCTGCTGCGCACCGACAACCTCGGCGCGGGCAGCGAGTTCAGCAGCGAGCAGGACGCCCTGGCCGCCCTGGACGCCGGGAAGATCGCGCTGAACAGCGCCATCACCGTGAACGGCCGGGAAACCAGCGCCGGACGCCTGAAGTACGTCTTCAGCAACCCGGACGAGGCCATCATGGCCGTGAACCGCGGCACCATCGACCACCAGGACTTCGTGCGCATCCGCCTGAACGGCGTGACGTACGACACCAGCGCGGGCCGCGTGATGTTCCGCCGGATCGTGCAGGAGGCGCTGGGCACCCAGGCCGCCCTGGTCGACACCCTCGTGAACCTGGAAACGGCGTACGAGAAAGACCACCTGAAAGACATGATCATGGCGTGCTTCAAGCACCTGGGGATCGAGGCGACCGCCGGGCTGCTCGACGGCCTGAAGGACGCGGGCTTCAAGCTCTCCACGACCTCCGGCATCACCATCGGCATCGACGACATCGTCATCCCGCCCGCCAAGACCGAGATCCTGGCCGAAGCGGACGCCAAGGTCGCCGAGATCGAGCAGAACTTCGAGTTCGGCTTCATGACCGAGGAAGAGCGCTACAAGCAGGTCGTGCAGCTCTGGAACGACACCAAGGACGAAGTCAAGAACGCCATGTTCGACAACTTCGGCAAGAACTACCCCTTCAACCCCCTGTGGATCATGAGCCTGTCGGGCGCCCGTGGTAACGCGCAGCAGATCACGCAGCTCGCCGGGATGCGCGGCCTGATGGCCCGCCCCGACGGCAGCACCATCGAAGTGCCGATCCGCGCCTCCTTCCGCGAGGGCCTGTCCGTGCTGGAGTACTTCATCAGCACCCACGGCGCCCGTAAGGGTGGGGCCGACACCGCGCTGCGTACCGCCGACTCCGGCTACCTGACCCGTAAGCTGGTCGACGTGGCCCACGAAGTCGTCGTGCGCGACGTGGACTGCGGCACCACCGACTACACCGCCATCCCGCTGGGCGCCGTGGACGAGCGCACGGGCGAATGGCGCAGCCGCAAGGCCAGCGAGATCGAAACCAGCATCTACGGCCGCACCCTGACCGACGCCGTGGAAATCGACGGCCACACCATCGAAGCCGACACCATGCTGTCCCTGGAAGACGTCAAGGCGATCACCAGGAACGCCAAGGTCCTCCAGAGCGTGTTCGTGCGCACCCCCCTGAACTGCCGCGTCAAGAGTGGCGTGTGCCAGAAGTGCTACGGCTACGACCTCTCGCAGGCCAAGCCCGTCAGCATGGGCGAAGCGGTCGGTGTGGTCGCCGCCGAATCCATCGGGGAACCCGGCACGCAGCTCACCATGCGTACCTTCCACACCGGCGGGGTCGCCGGCAGCGGCGGCGGGGACATCACCATGGGTCTGCCCCGCGTGATCGAACTGTTCGAGGCCCGCAAGCCCAAGACCAGCGCGGCCGTGGCTGACCGTGACGGCACCGTCCGCATCGAGGAAGAGGAAGAACGCTACCTCGTGCGCATCGAGGCCGACGACGACCAGTACTCCAGCAAGACCGCCACCAAGATCAGCAAGAGCCTGCGCATGATCGTCAAGGACGGCGACCGCGTCGAGGCCGGCCAGCCGCTCACGCGCGGCGCCATCAACCCCCACGACCTGCTGCTGTACAAGGACACCGACGCCGCCCAGCGCTACCTGGTGGAAGAAGTGCAGCGCGTGTACCGCAGCCAGGGCGTGAAGGTCCACGACAAGCACATCGAAGTGATCGTCCGCCAGATGCTCCGCTGGGTCGAGATCACCGACGGCGGCGACACCGAACTGCTCGAAGGGCAGACCGTGGAACGCTGGGAAGTCGACCAGGCCAACGACCTGCTCGAAGACGGCCAGACGCCCAGCTCCTGGAAGCCGGTCCTGCTGGGCATCACCAAGAGCAGCCTGACCACCAAGAGCTGGCTGTCCGCCGCGAGCTTCCAGCACACCACGCACGTCCTGACCGAAGCCAGCATGAAGGGCCAGGTCGACGACCTGATCGGCCTGAAGGAGAACGTCATCCTCGGGAAACTGATTCCCGCCGGGACCGGCCTTCAGACCGTGCGCGACATGCAGGTCGCCGACGACCGCACGCTCGAGAAGTACGGCGAGAACAACACCAGCAGCGACTCCGTCACCGGGGACCGCTCCTACGACGACACCCGCCCGGGCGTCGTGAACGACAACGTCACGTACACCAACTGAACTTGATGACCTGACGACGGTTCAAAGCAGAACCCCCCACCTGACGACGGGTGGGGGGTTTTCTGCTGTGATGGTGTTGCCTGGGCCTCATACGGGTTCCGTTTGTTTCGTTGACCCGGAAGGGCGCCGGGTTGCCAACTCCACGTCCGGAACCCGCTTCGACTCCTACTCGCTCCGCTCGGATTCAACGGGCTTTGCAGCCCATTCAATCAGAGTCCATATCAGCCGGGCGTGACGGTCACGGTCACGTCCCGCCCCTCCTCCAGCACCTCGGCGCGGCGCACGGCAACCTTGACCGGCAGAAGGTACCCACCGTCCTTCGGGAAGATGGCCGTGCGGAAGGTCGTCCCGCCCACCCGCGCGTGGCAGGGAATCATGCCCCAGCCGTACGTGACCAGCCGCGCCGCGCCGCGCAGGTCCGGCACCAGTTCATCCGGCACGCGCAGGAAGTAGTGCGGGGCCGGGCCGCGCCACTGGAACAGGGTCGCCGTGAAGGTCAGGGACATGCGGGTAGCGTAGCGGGTCGCGGGCAGATGATCACGCGTCGAGTTGCTCGCCGACGTCTTTCATCAGACGCTCGTCGTACAGTCCGGCGTAGTGTTCGCCGAGCGCCACCAGGAATTTCATTTCCTCGCGGGTGGTGCTGGCGCTCAGGCGCGTCTCGAAACTCAGGAGCAGCGCGCCGTACGCGAGGCTGCCGGACCCGGCAATGGCGATCATGACCGGCAGCAGGCCCGCGCTCTGGCCCAGCAGGGCGCTGCCGCCGATCAGGATGCTGGTCAGGACCAGCAGTGCCACGGCGAGGTACAGGGCGGTCATGGCGCGCACGATGATGCGGCTGCGGCGGGCCAGTCGCGGGAGTTGCTTGACGATCAGGCGTTTCTCCTCGCGGGCGAGGCCCTCCTGGCGGCCGTCCTCGGTCACCAGAACCTTGAAGCGGGCCGTGAGTTGCCGCACGCGGTCCGTCACGCGGCCCAGGCGACTGCTGGTGCTCATGAGGAGGGTGCCGGCGCCGCTGATCAGAACGGCCGGAGTGATCATGGATGTCAGGACCTGCAGGCCGGAATCTGCCATGCCTTCAGGGTACGCGCTGCGGCACGCGGGAACTGCCGTGCGATCTGGATTCCGGCCGCGCGGCGGGATGGACGGCAGGCTCTTTTATCCATCTGGGAGGGATCACACAGGTTTTCTAAGGGTTCGTTCAAGGGGGGGCCGTGAACTTCGATAAATCTGCATATTCCCTGCACGGTCCCTGCATGCCCGGGGCGCATTCTCTATCTCAAGACGGGAGGCAGCCACGAGGCGCACCCGCCACCCAAGGAGAACCACCATGAAAAAGACCCTGATGACCGTGACCGCCGCTCTCGCCCTGACCTTCACCGCCGCTCCCGCCTTCGCCGCGACCGTGTACGCCACTGACGGCAACGGCCAGGAGTTCAGCGCGCTGTACACCGAGTCGAGCTGGATGGCCATCGAGGTGCCCCTGGCTGACCTGGGCGGCACGCTGCCCGGCGACCTGAGCCTCACCACCACCGGCCTGAGCAAGGGCACGACCATCACGCTGAACAGCAGCGAGGTCATGGGCGACCGCGCCCTGCTGTACGTGACCGTGGAACGCGACGACACCAGCGCCGTCGTGAACGACATGGCCAGCATCACCGTGAACGCCTCGGGCAAGGCCCTGACCACCGTGACCATCCCGGTGTACGGCGCCGCGTACGACCAGTAATCTACGCAGGAAACGCAGGGACAGGGGGTCCACTTCTCAGGAGGTGGACCCCCTCGCCTGCGTTGCCTGTTCTGCGTTGCCTGTTCTGCGCGCCCTGGCCTGGGGATGCCTGGGCTACCCTGGGGGCATGTGGCTGTCAGGACGGGCGGAAGCGGTGCCGGGAAGCGTGTTCGCGTTGATGGACGCGGCGAAGGGGCGGGCGCGGGCGGCGGGTCTGAGCGTGACTGACCTGAGTATCGGCAGCAGTGACCTCCCCCCGCCGGACGCGGTGCTGGACGTGCTGCGCGACGCGACGCGGGACGCCGGCACGTACCGGTACCCGCTGTTCAGTGACACGGCCCCGCTGCGGGAGGCGGCTGCCGACTACCTGCGCCGTCGGTTCGGGGTGACGGTGAACGCGGATGCGGAGGTGCTGCCGCTGATCGGCGCGCAGGAGGGGTTGGCGCACCTGCTGCTGGCCGTGACGGACCCCGGTGACACGCTGCTGCTGCCGGACCCGTGCTACCCGCCGTACCTGGGCGCGGCGGCCGTGGCGGGCCTGAACGTGGTGACGTTGCCGCTGCGGCCCGAGCGGGACTTCCTGCCGGACCTGGAGAGCGTACCGGACAGCGTGCGTCCGCGTGTGCTGCTGCTGAATTACCCGAACAATCCGACGTCGGCGGTGGCGGACGCGGCGTTCTTCCGGGAGGCGGCCGCGTGGTGCCGGGCGCGGGGCACGCTGCTGGTGCATGACAACCCGTACGCGGAACTGACGTTCGGGGAGTACCGCGCGCCGGGTGTGCTGGAGGCCGGGCTGGACGGCGTGGTCGAGCTGCACTCGCTGAGCAAGACGCATCACATGGGCGGGTTCCGGGTGGGGTTCGCGGCTGGGGATGCCGGGGCGGTCGCGGCGCTGGCGCGCGTGAAGGGCGCCGTCGATTTCCACCCGTACCTGGGGATTCAGCGGGCGGCGGCGCACGCGCTCTCGCTGCCGGACGCGGTGGGCCGGGCGGGCGCGGCGGTGTTCGAGGCGCGGCGGGACGCGCTGATTCCGGCGTTGCGGGCGCTGGGCTGGGAGGTGGCGACGCCGCAGGCCAGCATGTACGCCTGGGCGCGCGTGCCGGGCGTGCGGGACAGCGTGTCGTTCGCGGTGCGGGCGGCCGAGCAGACGGGCGTGGCCGTCAGTCCCGGCGCGGCGTTCGGGGCGGGTGGCGAGGGCTTCGTGCGTTTCGCGCTGGTGCAGCCGCCGCAGGTGCTGCGCGAGGCGGCGCGCCTGCTGGGGACCGTCCCGGTCGGCTGACAACAGCCGTGAGGCGCGGGCCGTTCATATCGGCTGCGCCTCACGGCACCTCTAACGGCACTTCTATCTGCGTGGCCTTCTGCCGACAGCCCACAGGAGCGCGGGGGTGCAGGCGAAACAGGCGGCAGAACGTATTTATACGGATTCCGTCTGTTTCGTTAACAACCCGGAAGGGCGCCGGGTTGCCAACTCCACGCCCGGAATCCTCTTTGCTCCTACTCGCGTCCGCTCGGATTGAATAGTTTTTGCAAACCATTCAATCGGAGTCCGTATTACTTGTCGAACTTGCCGTACCCGGCGGCGCTGCGGCGCTGCGCTCCGCGGGCGTAGTCCATCTGCATCTCGACGGTGTCGTGCTTGCCTTCGGTGAAGGTGCTGTCGTGAATCCAGTAGTTCAGGCGGTCGTCTCCGAGTTGCACCCAGAACTTGTGTTCGTCTTCGGGATCGCGCCAGAAGGCGACGTGTTCAAAGGCGTTCTTCTCGGCCCAGACCTGAATGTCCGTGAGGACACGGGCGGCCTTGGGGTGAGTCATCTCGAATTCCTTGCCGTCTGCCTCGTTGCGGAACTTGATCTCGACCATGGTGGGTGTAGCGTAACAGACCGGACGGGCGGCCGGAACAGGAACGGACTGAGCGTCCCTTCAGACGCGCCGGCGGGCGGCGGGCGGTATGCTCCGGCGCGATGACGGAACTGGAACTGGACCGGAGCGTCGGCCTGAAGGTCACGACCCTGAACGTGAACGGGCTGCGCAGCGCGCTGCGTAAGGGCCTGCTGGACTGGGCGGCGCGGGAACGGCCGGACGTGCTGCTGCTTCAGGAGGTGCGGGCCGACCCGATGCCGGACGCACTGGCGGGTCTGGGGTATCAGGGCGCGTGGTTCCCGGCGCAGAAGGCCGGGTACAGCGGCGTGGCGATCCTGGCGCGCCGCCCGCTGGAGGACGTGCAGACCGGCATGGCGCACGCCGAGATGGACGCCGAGGGCCGCGTGATCAGCGCCGTGGTGGGGGGCGTGCGCTTTGCGAGCGTGTACCTGCCGAGCGGCAGCAGCGGCCCGGAACGTCAGGGATTCAAGGACCGCGTGCTGGGCGACTTTCAGACCTGGACGGACGCGCTGCTGGCCGGGGGGATGCCGGTGGTGATCGGCGGGGATTACAACGTCGCGCACCGGGAGGTGGACCTGAAGAACTGGCGCGGCAACCAGAAGAACAGCGGGTTCCTGCCGCACGAGCGGGAGTGGATGACCCGTCACCTCGCGTCGGGCCTGACGGACACGCACCGCGCGTGGCTGGGCGAGCAGGCCGAGTACACCTGGTGGAGTAACCGCGCGAACGCCTACGCGAACAACGTGGGGTGGCGCATCGATTACCTGCTGGCCGCAGGTGTGGACGTGCGGGACGTGCGGGTGGGCCGGGACGCCCGCCTGAGCGATCACGCGCCGCTCAGCGCGCAGGTGCTGCCCGGCGCGGCGGCAAGGGCGGCGGGTGAAGGACCGGTCAGGTGAGAGCGGCGCGGCGCGTGTTATGCTGACCGTGCTGCCGGGTTCAGGACAGCGCCCCCATCACGCCCGTTGCCGGGCAACTGCCAGTTCGGGCGGTGGGTTCAAGGCGCAACCCGAGGAAGCGAAAACCAGTTCCCGTGGGCGGGTTGCGCGCGTGTTCCGCGTGCCAGATGCAGGCAGACTGACCGCGTCCCAAACGAGTTCACCCCCACGGGCGCGTCCTGAGTGACCAGGTACGTTCCATGCCGAAAACGAAGAAGACGGAAGCGGTGCCAGCGACCAAGCGTGCTGGCACCGAGGCCACCAAGAAAGTGCAGCGCAAGCAGAAGCAGCGGCCGGACGTGACCGCGACCCACTCCGAGGCGGACGCCACGACCCCCACGACCAGCCAGCCGGACGCGCGCACTGCGCCCGGCACCTCCAGCGCGGCCCGGCAACCTGCCGGCGCAGGCCGCAGCAGGACGTCCAGCGGCGCTCAACCCAAGCCGGAGGCGAGTGCATTGGCAGAAACTCCCAGAAAAACAACCCGCAAGGCCGCCCCCACGGCCGTCACGCCCGACCTCACCGGCCCCGCAGTGACCGGCAGTGACATCACTGACCGCGAGGTCCCCGCGCAGGCGGACGCTCCCGCGAAGCAGAAGAAATCTGCCCGTGCGGCCAGCCCGAAGAAAGCGACCAGCACGCAGAAGGCGACCGGCACGCAGAAGGCAACTGGCACGGCCCGCCGACCCAGGGCGACCGGGGCGGAGCCGCAGGTGGCGCCCGCACCGGAAGCTGCTGTGGCCGCACCGGAAACCCCGGTGAGGCGCGGCCGTGGCCGGCGTGCCATCACCGCTGACAGCGCCGTTGCCGCCGTGCCAGAGCCGGTCGCCATGCCAGAACCGGTCGCTGGGCCAGAACAGGTCACTGCGGCGCAGAGCACCGAGCCCGTGCAGGCGAAGTCCGGGCGTGGCCGCCGGGCCGCCGGGCCTTCCGCGACGGCTGTGGCCGACCCCGCCGCTGACACGGCCGGACCGCCCGCCAAGTCCCGTCGTGGCCGCCCGCCCCGCGCGCAGGCAGTCTCCCCCACTGCGGACGCACCTGCGGCCGGACAGGTCACGGACGAGGCACCTGTGCAGCAGGAGCCCGTGCAGGCAGTGCCGGTGCAGGAGGCGACCACCGTTTCGGCGGATGACCAGCCGGTCGTGGACGCACCTGCACCCCGCCGGGGTCGTGGGCGTCCCCCCGGCAAGAAGCAGACGGTCAGTGCACAGACTCCCGAGCCTGCCGCTGAACCGGCCACCGGGCCTGCTGCCGAGGCTGAAACGGACGCGCAGAGCGGCGCGGCGCAGGAGTCGGTGCGTCCGGCCCGCCGTGGCCGCAAACCCCGCGCGCAGACGGTGACCGGGGCTTCCGAGGAGCCTCAGGAGGCCCCGGCTGCCGGGCTGGAAGAGCCGTCCGGGCCGCTGATTCTGGAAGTGCCGAAGAAGCGGGGCGGGCGTGGTCGCCGCGCGGCGCTCGCGGCGGATCAGGCGCTGCCGGACGTGCTGTCGGGCGTGGAAGCCATCCCCACACAGGTAGAGTCCGCACAGGTAGACCCCGTACAGGCAGAGTCCGCTCTGGCAGACGTGGCCCAGGCGACCGTGTCGGACCCGGCGGGTACGCCGGAGCAGCAGAAACCCGCGCGGCGTGGCCGTAAGCCGCGCACGCAGGACGCCGGGCAGCCCACCGTGCAGGCCACTGAGGACACGGTGGCCGCTGCGGCGCAGACGCCCGCGGTGGACGGGAGCGACGGCACGGACGACATGGAGCGTGCCGGGCCGGAGGACGCCCAGGACGGTGACGACTCGCTGCTGGAGGCGAACCCGGCGCGGGACATCGTGGTGGCGCAGCTGCGTAAACTGGGCCGCCCGGTGCACGTCAAGGATCTGGAACGGACCTTCACGCGGCAGACCATCCGCCGCCTGGGGGACTGGCGGGACCTGACGGACCTGCTGGAATCGCTGGTCGAGCAGGGGCAGGTCATCCGCACGCGCAAGAAGACGTACGGGCTGCCCGAGGCGATGAGTCTGATCCGTGGGCGGTTCCAGGCGTCGGCGGCGGGCTTCGGCTTCGTGATTCCGGACAGTGGCGGCGACGACTACTACATTCCGGCCGAGCAGACCATGGAAGCCTGGAACGGCGACATCGTGCTGGTCCGCATGGAGGGCCGCGGCGACACGGGCCGGGGCGGCGGGCCGCGCCGTGGGCAGAAGGGCGACGGGAACCCGCGCGCCAGCGTCGTTCGCATCGTGCAGCGCGCGTACAAACAGCTGGTGGGCACGCTGGAATTCCATCACGGGCACCCGATCCTGAAACCCGACGATCACCGGGCGCGGCACCGCATCCTGGTGCTGCCTGACGGGCTGGGCGAGCTGGAGGCCGGCGCGCGCGTCGTGACCGAGCTGTTCTGGCCGGAGAACACTGGCGAGGACGAGGTGTTCGGGCAGGTCACGCGGGTGCTGGGTGCCGAGGACGATCCCGTGACCGAGACGGAAGCGGTGATCGTGAAGTTCGGGCTGCGCGGCGAGTTCCCGCCCGAGGTCGAGGAGCAGGCGAACGCCATTCCCTCGCAGATTCCCGAGGAGGCCCTGCGTGGGCGCCTGGACCTGCGGGAGTTCAACATCTTCACGGTGGACGGCCGGGACGCGAAGGATTTCGACGACGCGATCCACATTCAGCCCACGCCGGAGGGGACGTTCGTGGTCGGCATTCACATCGCGGACGTGAGCCACTACGTGACCGAGGGCACGCCGCTGGACGATGAGGCGTATGCCCGCGCGACCAGCGTGTACCTGCCGGGGCGCGTGCTGCCCATGCTGCCCGAGCACCTGAGTAACGGCGTGTGCTCCCTGGTGCCGTACGAGGACCGCCTGACTATGACGGCCATGGTGGAACTGAGTGCCGAGGGTGAGATCCTGAAGGTGCAGATCGCGCCCAGCGTGATCAACTCCAAGGCCCGCCTGACGTACGACGAGGTGCAGGCGTACAGCGAGGCGACCGCCACGCTGCCCGAGCAGGCCCGTCAGCTGGAAGGGGACCTGCACCTGCTGCTGAAGATCACGACCAAGCTGCGCCAGAAGCGTCTGCGTGAGGGGTCGCTGGACTTCAAGCTGCGTGAGGTGAAGGTGGACGTGGGGGCCGACGGCCGCATGGAACTCATCCCGATCCGGGAGGAGACGGCGCGCGGCATGATCGAGGACCTGATGCTGCTGGCGAACAAGGTCGTGGCGCACGAACTGCTGCAACGCGAGATTCCGGCGCTGTTCCGCATTCACGAGGAACCGACCCTGCAACGCTTCCAGGACGTGACGAACGCCATCGGGCGGCTGGGCTTCTCGTTCCCCGGTGGGGAGCCGACGCCGCAGGCGTACCAGGCGGTCCTGAAGCAGGTGCGGGGCACGCCGCGCGAGAGCGTGGTGAACACGCTGCTGCTGCGGTCCATGCAGCAGGCGAAGTACGCCGGGGAGAACCTGGGGCACTTCGGGCTGGCGTTCGACGAGTACCTGCACTTCACCAGTCCCATCCGCCGGTACCCGGACCTGCTGGTGCACCGCGTGCTCAAGGGCATGCTGAGCGGTGAACTGAAAGCCGGGAACCGTGAGGTGGCGCAGCTTCAGGGCCGCCTGCCCGCCATGGGCGACCACACCAGCGACCGCGAGCGCACGGCCAGCGAGGCCGAACGCGACCTGACCAAGTACTACCAGGCGAAGTGGGCTCAGGAGCACCTGGGCGAGAGCTTCATGGGGAACGTGTCGGGCGTGGTGGCCAGTGGCCTGTTCGTGGCGCTGGAGAACGGCGTGGAAGGTAAACTGCACATCAGCAACCTGGACGACGACTACTACGCGTTCATCGAGGACGCGCAGATGCTGCGTGGCCGCAGCCGGGGCCGTTCGTACCGCCTGGGCGACCCGGTGCACGTGACCATCGGTACCGTGAACCCGCTGGCCCGCCAGACGGATTTCACGCTGGCCGACCCGACCAGCCCGGACTACCGACCGGGCGACATTCATCAGGAGACCGACATGGATTCACCCGTTAAACCGCGCGCCCGCCGCCGCGAAGACCGCGAGCAGGAGAAACGCGAGAAGTTGCAGAGCGTGCCCGTCAGCGAACCCAAGAAATTCACGCTGGACGAGTCCGGACAGCAGGCCGCCGCGCCTGCCGGGGAACGCGCGCCCCGCACAGGACGCGCTCCCCGCGAGGGCCGTGAAGGCAGCCGTGACGGGGGCCGGGGCCGGACGTTCGGGGGCGTCAGCATGGGCGGGCGCGGCAGTCGCCGTGTGATCACGCTGGAACGCCCGCGCAACGAGCACCTGCGTCCCGTGAACATCACGGTGCAGCGCATGTACTTCGGGGACTGGACGCTGGAGAACATGCCGCCCGAGGACAGTCAGGGTGGCCGTGGTGGCCGCCCGGCGGGCCGGGGCGACCGCGCCGCCGAGCGGGGCGCGGACCGTGGGCGCAGCTTCACGCGTGGCGGCAGTGACCGGGGCGCCGTGCAGCGCGCCAGCGGCCGCCAGGGGCCGCAGGGTGGGCGCGGCGCGCAGAACACCCAGCGTGAATCCGTGACGGCGCAGGTGCCCGACACGGCCGCGACCGGGAACGCCGACGATGCCAAACGCAGGCGGCGACGCCGCGGCCGCCGGGGGAACGGCAGCAGCGGTTCACAGGGCTAAGCGACACACACCGGCCTGACTGGTGACTGGAAGCGGCGCGCGGGGCATGGACCCTGCCGCGCCGCTTTCTGCTGTACCTCTGCGGCGCCGTGTCGGGTGGGGTTCGGGGCGTCCCTGCGGCGGGGCGCGAGCGGAACTGCTCATGTTGCATTGGGGCGGTTCTCATGGTGGGGGGGCGCGTGGCCTCTAGCCTGACGTGATGGCCACGGGTTTTTCATGTGGCGCGTGAAGGAGTGAGATCATGAGCGACTCAGTGCAGGAACGTCAGACGGGGCAGGGTGACCGGTTGCAGTCGAGGCTGGGAGCGCACCTGCTGCCCGGTGAGCAGCAGACCCGCTTCCGGGTGTGGAGTACCCGCGCCTCGCAGGTGCAGGTGCGGGTGAATGGCGAGCTTCACCCGATGGAAGCGCTTCCCGGTGCGTACTTCGAGACGGTACTGCCGGTCGGGGCGGGGGCGCGCTACCAGTTCGTGCTGGACGGGCAGGCCCTCCCGGACCCCTACGCGCGGTCCCTGCCGGACGGCGTGCACGGCGAGGCCGAGGTGGTGGACCTGACCTCGTTCGCGTGGCAGCACACGGACTGGGCGGGCCTGCCGCTGGACGCGTGCGTGTTCTACGAGTTGCACGTGGGGACCTTCACGCCGCAGGGAACCTTCCGGGCCGCGCTGGAGCGCCTGCCGTACCTGAAGGATCTGGGCGTGACCGCCATTCAGCTGATGCCGCTGGCGGCCTTTCCCGGCACGCGCGGCTGGGGATACGACGGGGTGGGCATGTACGCGCCGTTCGCGCCGTACGGCCGCCCGGAGGACGTGATGGCCTTCGTGGACGCCGCGCACGGGCTGGGGCTGGCGGTGTTCGTGGACGTGGTATACAACCACTTCGGGCCGGACGGAAACTACCTGCTGTCGTACAGTCCGTCGTACTTCACGGACCGTTTTCATACCGCGTGGGGGCAGGGACTGGATTACGCCGAGGAGCACATGCGCCGCTACGTGACCGGGAACGCCCGCATGTGGCTGGAGGACTACCGCATGGACGGCCTGCGCCTGGACGCGACGGCCGCCATGCAGGACGACAGCGAGGAGCACATCCTGTGCGAACTGGCGCGCGAGGTGCACGCGCTGGGCGGCTCGCACGTCATGCTGGCCGAGGATCACCGCAACCACCCGGAACTCGTGACCGGGTACGGCCTGGACGGCATCTGGGTGGACGACTTTCATCATGAGGTGCGGGTCTCGCTGACCGGCGAGCAGGAAGGGTACTACGGCGGGTTCCGGGGCGGCGCGGCCGAACTGGCGCAGGTCATCAACCGTGGCTGGAAGTACGAGGGGCAGTTCTGGAACGTGACGGGCGAGGAGCACGAGCGTGGCAGGCCCGCCGACGCGCTGGAAGCGCCCAGTTTCGTGTACTGCATCCAGAACCATGATCAGGTGGGGAACCGGGCGCTGGGCGACCGACTGTACCAGTCGCAGGGCGTGACCCTCGAAGAGTACCTGGGGGCCAGCACGCTGCTGCTGACGCTGCCCATGACGCCGCTGCTGTTCCAGGGGCAGGAGTGGGCGGCGGGCACGCCGTTCCCGTTCTTCAGTGACCACCACGGGGAACTGGGGCGGCTGGTGACCGAGGGGCGGCGGCGCGAGTTCGCGTACTTCTCGGGGTTCAGCGGGGAGAACGTGCCGGACCCGCAGGCCGAGGCGACCTTCCAGAGCGCGAAACTGGACTGGAACGAGCACACGGGCGCCGGGCATGCGCGGACGCTGGCGCTGTACCGCGCGCTGCTGCGCCTGCGGCGCGAGGACCCGGTCCTGAGCGTGCGTTCACGCCGGGCGATCCGCGCCGGGTCGCTGGACGTGCCGGGCGAGGCGGCCGCCACGGGCCGCCGCGCCGGGACGCTGTGGGTGCAGTGGCAGACGCCGCAGGGCATGCGCGCGTTGCTGTGGAATCTGGGGGAAACGCCGCTGGACACGCCCGGCAGCCTGACTGGCCTGCCCTTCACGCTGCCGGAGCAGGTGATGCTGCGCTCCAGTGACGACCTGACGGGCGGCGCGGCCCCCACCCCGCTGGCCAGGCGGCCCCTGCAACCCGGCGAGGCCGCCCTGTTCGGAGCGGACGCATGACGCCGGCCGGAACGACCGCGCCCATGACGCACCTTCCGGCGGCCACGTACCGCCTGCAACTGCACCGTGACTTCGATTTCGCGGCGGCGCGGCGCACCCTGCCGTACCTGAAACGGCTGGGCGTGACCGACGTGTACCTCTCGCCCATCTGGACCAGCACGCCCGGCAGCACGCACGGGTACGACGTGACCGACCACACGCAGATCAACCCGGAACTCGGGGGGCTGACGGGACTGCGCCGCCTGTCGGGCCGCGCGCGGGAACTGGGCCTGGGCCTGATCGTGGATTTCGTGCCGAACCACATGGGCATCCAGGGTGGGCACAACCCCTACTGGGAGGACGTGCTGCGCCACGGGCAGGCCAGCCGTTACGCGCACTTCTTCGACATCTCGTGGCATCCGCTCAAGCGCGCGCTGGACGGCAAGGTGCTGCTGCCGGTGCTGGGCGACCAGTACGGTCGGGTGCTGGAGCGGGGCGAACTGCGCCTGCAACGCGATGGCGGGCACTTCACGCTGCAGTACTGGGAGCGCACGCTGCCCATGTCGCCGCGCAGCCTGTCACTGCTGCTCGGGTGGGTCGAGGCGGCCCTGCCGCGCGGCACCGATACCGGCGTGCGCGCCGAACTGGCCAGCATCCGCCGCAGCGTGGACAACCTGCCGCGCAGCACCACCGGGGACCTGACCGACACGGACCGCGTGATCCGCGCGCAGGAGGTCGAGGTCATGACCCGCCGCCTGAGCGGACTGGCGCAGGATTCCGGTTCCGTGCGCGCGGCGCTCGATCAGGCCGTGCAGACCGTGAACGACGACCCCGCCCGCCTGGACGCCCTGATCGGCGAGCAGAACTACCGGCTGGCGTTCTGGAAGGTCGCGGCCGAGGAGATCAACTACCGCCGGTTCTTCGACATCAACGACCTCGCGGCGCTGCGCATGGAGGACCCGCGCGTGTTCGCCTGGGCGCACGCCACGCTGTTCGAACTGCTGCGCGAGGGCCTGATCCAGGGCGTGCGGCTGGACCACACCGACGGGCTGTTCGACCCGGCCGGGTACTTCCGGGGCCTGCAGGCGGGCGCGGCGCACGCGCTGGGCCTGGACCCGCAGGCGCTGGAAGCCGGGGAGCCACTGCCGCTGTACGTGGTCGCCGAGAAGATCCTGGAACCCGGCGAGCAACTGCCGCCCGACTGGGCGATTCACGGCACGACCGGGTACGACTTCCTGGCACAACTGAACGGCGTGTTCGTGGACGGCACCAACGAGGAGGAGGTCAGTGCGGTGTACCGGCGGTTCACCGGGGACCGCGCGCCGTACAGCGAGCACCTGTACCACGGCAAGCACCTGATCCAGCGGGTCAGTCTGCCGGGCGAGGTGAACGTGCTGACCGAGCACCTCGAGCGGCTGGCCGAGGCGGACCTGCGCGCCCGTGACTTCACGCTCAGTACGCTGCGCGCCGCGATCCGCGAGGTCATCGCGACCTTCCCGGTGTACCGCACGTACATCCGCGCCGACGGGCAACGCGAACCCGGTGACGACGCCAAGATCGGGCACGCCATCCGGGACGCCCGCGTGCAGAGCCGCCGCTCGGGGGCCGCGCTGGACCCCAGCGTGTTCGATTACCTGCACTCGGTGCTGACCCTGAACGCCCCGGACGAGGCGACGCGCGCGGCGTACGCGGACTTCACCCTGAAATTCCAGCAGCTGACCGGCCCCGTGACCGCCAAGGGCGCCGAGGACACGGCCTTCTACCGCTACGCGCGCCTGCTGTCCCTGAACGAGGTGGGCGGCGACCCGGCGCTGTTCGGCACGCCGCTGCGGTCCTTCCACGAGTCGGTCACGGCGCGCGCCACGCACTGGCCGCAGGCGATGCTGGGCGGCAGCACGCACGACACCAAACGCGGCGAGGACACCCGCGCCCGCATCAGCGTGCTCTCGGAGATGCCGCAGACCTGGGCCGCGTACCTGAGCCGCTGGGCGCCGCTGCTGCGCTCGCTGAGCACCGAACTGGAACTGGGCGCCGCGCCCACCACCCTGGACACCTACGCACTGCTGCAGAACGTGCTGGGCGCGTACCCGCTGGACGGCAACCTGACGGACCTCCCGGACCGGCTGGCCGCGTACATGGTCAAGGCAGCGCGCGAGGCGAAACTGCGGACCAGCTGGGCCGCACCCGACGAGGAGTACGAGGCCGCGCTGGAATCCCTGGTGCGCGGTCTGCTCGGCAACGACAGCTTCATGACGTCGCTGCGGGAACTGCACGGCCGGATCAGTCCGTACGGCGCGCAGAACAGCCTGAGCGCCACGCTGGTCCGCCTGACCGCGCCCGGCGTGCCCGACACGTACCAGGGAAGCGAGGACTGGAACCAGAGTCTGGTGGACCCCGACAACCGCCGCCCCGTGGACTACGCCGCCCTGAACCGCACGCTGGGCCGCCTGGAACGCGGCGCGGGCCGCGCCCTGGCCCACCGCCTGCTGGGCAACTTCGAGGACGGGAACGTGAAGGTCATGGTCACCTGGGCCGCCCTGCACACCCGCGCACAGCACCCGGAACTGTTCCGCAGCGGCACGTACCACGCCATCGACGCCGGACGGCACGCCCTGGCCTTCCGCCGCGAGCACGCCGGGCAGGTGGCCGTGACCGTCGCGCCCCGCCTGACCCTGACCCTGACCCGCGAGCAGACACCGTGGGCCATGGCGGAAACCTGGGGCACCCGCCAGATCAGCCTGCCGACCGGCACGTACCGCAACACCCTGACCGGCGAGAGCCTCAAGGTGCGCGGCGCCCGCATGCCACTCGCCAAGGTCCTCGAGGATTTCCCGCTGGCCCTGCTGATCCGCGAGTAGACCGCGCCGGACCGGGCCGCCTCGACCTTTCCTGATCGAACGGGCGAGGCGGCCTGGGACCATGACCGGGAACGCCCCACGGGGATAAAGGCACGCTCAGGAACCGCCCGCCAAACCGGGAACTCGTATCAGCCTGCCCGCGTACTCTGGAGTGTATGCAGACCTACCCCACCACCCGAACCAACACGACGGATCTTGTCCGCACCTTCATGGCCCGCACGTACTCCTGGATGGCCGCCGGCCTGGCCCTCACGGCCGGCATCGCGTGGCTGACCGCCAGCAACGAGGCCCTGGCGTACCAGGTGCTGAACCTGCGCATGCCGCTGATCATCGCGCAGCTGGCGCTGGTGTTCGTCCTGAGCCTCGGCGCGCAGCGTCTGCCCAGCGCCCTGGCCGGGGTGCTGTTCATCGTGTACGCCGCCCTGACCGGCCTGACCTTCTCCTCGATCCTGCTGGCCTACGACATGAGCGCCGTGACCGCCGCGTTCGCCACGACCGCCGGCACCTTCGGCCTGATGAGCGTGGCGGGCTTCGTGATCAAGAAGGACCTGAGCGCCATGGGCCGCTTCTTCATGTTCGCCGTGATCGGCCTGTTCGTCGCGATGATCGTGAACCTGTTCGTGGCCAGCAGCGCCCTGACGCTGGGCATCAGCATCGTGGGCGTGCTGCTGTTCGCGGGCCTGACCGCCTACGACACCCAGATGCTGCGTAACCTCGCCCTGAGCGGCGTGCAGGGCGAGCAGGCCGAGCGGGCCGCCATCAACGGCGCGCTGGCCCTGTACCTGGACTTCATCAACATGTTCCTGTTCATCCTGCGTCTGTTCGGAATCGGCGGCAGCCGCGACTGACCCACGCACAGGAAAACGCCCCCGCCAGTGCATCGGCGGGGGCGTTTTCCTGTTCCGGTCACTTCGGGTACAGCGTCTTCACGAGCGGGCTGCCGAGGTTCGCGTCGCCGCGCAGCGTCGCGTACGGCAACGTGACGGTCTCGGCGCACACACCTACGGCGTGTGGCAGATCAGTGGGGGTCAGGTTCACCCCGGCGGCACTCAGGTACGCGGTGAAGGCGCTGGCACTGTTCCGCAGGATGTTCAGGCACTCGGTGTCCACCTTTGCTTTCACGCCCGACAGGTACAGCGTCTTCTGCCGCGCGGCACCCAGTTTCGGGAACAGGGTGGTCAGCGGCACGGCGCGGCCCGTGATGCGGTCCAGGATGACGCCCTCGGTCCAGTTGTCCGGGTGCACGCCGCCGCAGTAGTAGTCCACGTCCTCGCGCAGGCTCAGCAGACGGGCGTTCGACAGCGTGATCCCGGCACTCAGGTTGTACCCCTCCTGCGGGTCCTTCTGGGCGGGTTCGGGCAGCATGGCGCGGCAGTCCAGGGCGTCCGCTGCGTGGCGCAACTGGCGGTCCTGCAACGCGGCATTCAGCGCGCCGCTCGCGCCGGGCACGCGCGGGTACGTCACGCCGGACAGCGGCTCGCGCACCGCGCGCGCACCGGGCAGCGTGACCCAGGCGCGGTTCAGTTTCAGGAACGCCAGCGGGTCGTCACGGCGCAGCGCACTCAGCCCCGGCGAGAGGGGCAGCCGCAGCGGCAGGCGCGCAGCGTCCAGCGGCGCCAGGTTCACCTCCAACGCCCTGGCCGCGCCGGGGGCCTGCCACGTTCCCTTCAGGCCGCCGGGGGCAGGCATCAGGGTGAAACAGCCGCTCAGCACGCGCTCACCGTAGTCCCGGCGGACGCTTTCCTCCAGCACCAGCGCGTTCCCGCTGCGGCGCGCCTCCAGGAACAGGTCGAGGCTGCGGCCCTCGTAGAAGTACCGCGACTCGCCCCGGGGGTCAAGGCTCAGGGCGACCGGTAGCGTCCCGAGGGTGCCCCGGAACGTCCCGGCGCGCGCCCAGTCGGGCACCCCCTCGGTACCGCCGCACCCGGCGGCCTGCGCGCCCGCACCGAGAACAAGGGCAGCGGTGAAGATCCAGTTCAGCATGCGTGCAGCGTACACCGTCAGGGTTGCGGGCCTTCCCACACGCCGTCGCCGCGCGCGTCCATCGTGCCGGTCCTCAGGAGGCTGGCCTCGCCCTGACTGAACGGGGTGTGCGTGGCGGCCCAGGTGACGGCCGCCTCTATGTCGTACTCCGTGGCGTGGAAGGTGACGGCCCACTGGCCGTTCAAGCGGTCCAGCTGCGTCCAGCGGGCGCGGGGGTCGCCGTCCACCTGATCGCTGACCGCCCCGGCGTTCACGATCAGCGTGTCGCCCACGCGGGTCGCGCCCGCGCGGTGGGTGTGCCCGCACACGACCACGGCGGCTTCAAGGGGTTCCACCTGGGCACGCAGGGTTCTGGGGTCGCGGGCGCGGTAGTACCCGCCCGTGTCCCAGACCCACAGCAGGCTGTCCCAGGCGCTGTCCGGCGTGCCGTGAAAGGCCAGCAGGTCCCCGGCCCGCGCGGTCAGCGGCAGGGCGGCCACGCGGGCCAGCAACGCCGGGTCGGTGTTCGCCGTGAGCCACTCGCCGTACGACCGTGACAGCGGCGAACGGCGGCCGCCCGGCCAGAGTTTCTCCTCGTTGTTGCCGCGCACCTCCAGCGCCCCACTCCGGGCCAGTTCTGCCTGCATGCTCAGGGCGCGGGCGGGGTCGGCGCTGCCCTCGACCTGATCGCCCAGGTTCACGGTCAGGTCCGGCGCGGCGGCCCGGACCTCGCGCAGCACGGCCTCCAGCGCGAAGGCGTTCCCGTGCACGTCACTGATCACTGCGACCCTCATCCGGCGACCCTCATGGGGTGCAGGGTAGCGTGCCCGCCCCCCCTCCGGCGCCGCTCACCATGCAGGCAGGTCTTTGCTGCCCGGCCGGGCGGCTTGAGGCTCACTTCATCTCTGAAGTGCCGTTCACGCGGCCCGCAGACAGCGCACGCGGCGGCCTGTCAGGGTAAGGGCATGCCTGACAAAGACGACAAGAACAGCGGTCACACCAGCCAGCCCCAGGAGTTCGACCGCAACCGGAAAGAAGTGCATGACATCGCCGACGGTCACGAACCCTCCGTGAAAAGTGCGAACGACCGCGAAGCCCAGGCGCCCCGCAACAACGACGACGGCCTGAGCGACAAGGAACTCAGGGACCGCGAGGAAGCCCGCAACGTTCCCTCCAGCAACGGCTGAACCCGTCTGCACCTTCTGGAGCCTGCGGGCTCCTTTTCTTTTGCCGTGAAATGCGCGAGGCTGCCGCCATGCCCGATCAACCCGCCCGTGAACTTCAGCGGCCCACGCCCGGCGTCCTGCTGCTGAGCCTCCTGTTCGTGGGGGCGGGCGCGCTGCATTTCGTCACGCCGCGCGTGTTCGACAGCATCGTGCCCGGCTGGGTGCCCCTGCCCGCGCGCACCGCCACGCTGATCAGCGGCGCGGCCGAACTGCTGGGCGGCCTGGGGTTGCTGCACTCCGCCACGCGCCCGGCGGCCCGCTGGGGCCTGCTTGCCCTGCTGCTGGCCGTGTTGCCCGCGAACGTGAACATGGCGCAGCATCCGCAGCAGTTCGGACTGCCCGGCTGGGCACTCTGGGCGAGGTTGCCGCTGCAACCGCTGCTGATGTGGGCCGTGTGGCGGGCCGGACGGGACCGCGCGTTCCCGCACGGGTGACCGGGCAACACCTCTAACGCCCGTTAGACTCCGGGCATGAGCAAACTGGTGATCGTGGCGGCGAAGCGCACGCCAATCGGAAGTTTCATGGGCAGCCTGAAAGACGTGTCGGCCGCCGACCTGGGCATCACGGCCGCAAAAGCCGTGCTGGAAGGCGTGAACGGCGCGGACGTGACCGACGTGATCGTGGGCAACGTCCTTCAGGCCGGAAACGGCATGAACGTGGGCCGACAGGTGGGCATCGGCGCGGGCCTGCCCAATGACGTGCCAGGCCTGACCGTGAACCGCGTGTGCGGCAGCGGCCTCCAGTCGGTCATCAGCGCCGCGCAGGGCATCAGGGCCGGGGACGGACAGCTGTACCTCGCGGGCGGCACCGAGAGCATGAGCCGCGCCCCGTACCTCCTCCCCCGCGCCCGTGAGGGGTACCGGCTGGGGCACGCGCAGACACTGGACAGCATCCTCTCGGACGGCCTGACCGACGTGTTCGGGAACTACCACATGGGCATCACCGCCGAGAACATCGCAGAAGCGTGGAACCTGACGCGCGAGGAACAGGACGCCTTCGCGCTGGAAAGCCAGAACCGCGCCGCCACCGCGCAAGCCGGAGGCTTCTTCGCCGATGAACTCGTCAGCGTGGAGGTGCCGGGCCGCAAGGGCCCCACCACCTTCAGCGCCGACGAGTACCCCCGCGCCACCACCGCCGAGGCCCTCGCCAAGCTGAAACCCGCCTTCAAAAAGGACGGGACCGTCACCGCCGGGAACGCCAGCGGCATCAACGACGGGGCCGCCATGCTGCTGGTCGCCAGCGAGGAGTACGCCCAGGCGCACGGCCTGCCGGTCCTGGCCGAGATTGCCAGTTACGCCGCCATCGGCGTGGACCCCGCCATCATGGGCATCGGCCCCGCCAGGGCCGTCCCCGTCGCCCTGACCCGCGCCGGAATGAGCGTCGCGGACGTGGACCTGTTCGAACTGAACGAGGCCTTCGCCGCGCAGTCCCTCGCCGTCGTGCGCGACCTGAACGCCGACCCGGCCCGCGTGAACGTCACGGGCGGCGCCGTCGCCCTCGGGCACCCCATCGGCGCTTCCGGGGCGCGCGTGCTCGTCACGCTGATCCACCAGCTGCGCCGCCTGGGCAAGGAAACCGGCGTCGCCAGCCTGTGCATCGGCGGCGGCATGGGCATCGCCGTCGTGGTGCGCGCGCGGGCGTAACGCTGCGCCAACTGGCAGATTCCACTGTGCAGGCACGTCCCGTACCCTGGGGCGTGCCTCCTTCTATGGTTCAGGTGTCGCCGGAGTCTCAGGGTCTGCCGTCCGGGGCGGTGCTGGCGTGGCTGGACGCGCTGGCGGCGGACGGGCTGGAGCTGCATGGGTTCACGTTGCGGCGCTCGGGTCGGGTGGTGGCCGGGGGGCACTGGTTCCCGTACGGGCCGGAGCGGGTGCATCACGTGTACTCGCTGAGCAAGGCGTTCGCTGCGGTGGGCGTGGGGCTGCTGGTACAGGAGGGTCGTCTGAGCGTGGAGGACCGGGGGGTGGACCTCTTTCCGGACGCCCTGCCGCCGGTGGTGGGTGGGCACCTGCGGGCCATGCGGGTCGAGGATCTGCTGACCATGCGGACGGGGCACGCGGCGGACGTGACGGACGCGTTGGTGGCGACGGGGGACGGGGACTGGGTGACGGCGTTCCTGGCGCAGCCGGTCGAGTTCCAGCCGGGGACGCACTTCGTGTACGACAGTGGCGCGTCGTTCCTGCTGTCGGCGCTGGTGCAGCGCGTGACCGGGGAGACGCTGCTGGAGTTCCTGACGCCGCGCCTGCTGGAGCCGCTGGGGTTCCGGGGGGCGCGCTGGGTCAGCAACGCGCGGGGCGTGAATCTGGGCGGGTGGGGTCTGCACCTGCGCACCGGGGACGTGGCGAGCTTTGGTCAACTGCTGCTGAACCGGGGCATGTGGCAGGGGCAGAGGCTCCTGTCTGCGGCGTGGGTGGACGCCATGAGTGCCGCGCACGTCCCGCCCGGCACGAACCCCGGCGACGAAAACAGCGACTGGGCGCAGGGGTACGGGTATCAGGTGTGGCGCTGCCGTCACGGCGTGTACCGGGCGGACGGGGCGTTCGGGCAGTTCTGCGTGGTGATGCCGCAGCAGGACATGGTGCTGGCCGTCACGGCGGGCGTGAGGGACATGGGGCGGGTGCTGGATCACACCTGGACGCACCTGCTGGGCGCGGGGCAGCCCTCTCCCCTGCCACCCGGCGCCGACACGGAGGCGCTGCGGGTGCGTTGTGAAACCCTCACGCTGGACGTGCCGGAGCTCCTCGATCCGCCCCCGCTGCGGGACGTGCAGGCGCACTTCACGTTCGACCCGAACGACGAGGGCTGGGAGAGTGCGACCCTGACCATCGCGGGTGAACGCGGCACACTCGCACTTGATGGGCCGACATCGAACACGGTCCGGTTCACGCTGAACGCCTGGGAGGAGCAGACGCTGGACACCTGGGGCACCACCGTCGCCCTGACCGTCCGGGCAGGCTGGCAGGCCGACGGAACGCTGGCCCTGACGCTGCTGCTGATCGAGGACGGCGCCCGCTGGGAGGTGCGCTGGCCCGCGCCCGACGCGTCCCTGTCGGTGGGGCGGTGCGCCCCGCACTACGGCGAGGGCCACACGCTGAGTGCCCGACCCTCTACCCTGGGCGCATGACTGACGGAGCTGGTGAGGTGGTGGGGGACCGCGAGGCGGCGTTCTTCCTGGCGATCAAGACGCGCGACGAGGCACTGCTGCGCGCCCTGGTGGACGGGGACGCGGGGCTGTTGACCCTGCCCAGCCCGATGGGTGTGAGTCCGGTGCTGTTCGCGGTGTACTACGGCCGGGCGGACATGGCGCGCGTGCTGGTGGAGCTGGGCGCGCCCCTGGACGTGTTCGAGGCGGCGGCGCTGGGCGACGAGGCGGCCCTGACGCGCGCACTGGACGCCGACCCGGCACTGGTCAGTGGCGTGAGCGGGGACGGGTTCAGTCCGCTGGGTCTCGCGGCGTTCTTCGGGCAGGCGGGGGTCGCGGAGGCGCTGTTGTCGCGCGGCGCGGACGTGAACGCGGTGAGCCGCAATGCGATGCGGGTGCAGCCGCTGCACTCGGCGGTGGCGGGCGGGCACGGAGCACTCGCGCGGGCGCTGGTCATGGCGGGCGCGGACGTGAACGCCACGCAGCAGGACGAGTTCACGCCGCTGATGGCCGCCGCGCAGAACGGCGACGCGGGACTGGTGCTGTTCCTGCGTCAGCGCGGCGCGGATGCGGAGGCCCGCACGGGGGACGGTCGCCGCGCCGCCGACTTTGCGCGCGAGGAGGGGCACGCGGTCCTGGCCGACTCGCTGGATGGGCCCCTCCCGGCGTGATCAGCGCTGCGGTTCAGCCTTCCTGAACGGTTCCGTTCGGCCGTCTGAAGAAAGCCGGAAGGCAGCGCGGGTGGGGCGGGGGCAGACTGGCGGCATGACCAATCACGATGACCGCAACCCGCCCGTGACGGGCGAGCACGGCGCGCAGACGGGCTTCGACACGCCCGACCGCAAGGACGACCACCAGGAGGCGTACACGACGACGCCCGCCGGGGACCGCGTGGGGGCCGCCGATCAGGGCCTGGGCGCGTCGGCCCAGCCGCACGGCGCGAAGGACGTGACTGGCGTGTTCGATCACCTCGCCACGCGTGACGTGGTCGCCATGGAGCACGCGCCGCAGGACGCCGAGTTCGCCGGGGCGCAGACGGTCGCCGGGCTGGGCGGCGAGAACCTCGACACGATCATCCCGACGGCGGGCGTGGGCATCAACGCGTCCACGACGATGGCGCTGGAATCCCACCAGCGGGCCGTCGACCCGAATCCCGGCTACACGCCCCCCAGCGAGCAGGGTCCGCCTCACGTGAGCCAGCGCCCCGGCGACCTGCCCGAGGGTGAAACGCCGGAACTGCAGAGTCAGGTGCATGGCGACACCGAACGCGGCTTCTGAACGGAAGAGTGGAGGGGGACGCCGTGACGGTCACGGCGTTCCCCTTTTGCTGTGTGGTTACAGCTCGGAGACGTACAGCTGGCCGTCCTCGACCTGCGTCCGGTAGAGCTTCACGGGCTTCACGGCGGGCAGCGTCTTGGCCTTCCCGGTCGCGAGTTCGAATTTCGCGCCGTGCTTCTCGCAGGTGACGCGGCCCATGCTGACGTCGCCGCCCAGCAGCGGGAAGTCCTTGTGGGTGCAGTTGTTCCGCAGGGCGTAGTACGTGCCCTCGAAGTTCACGACGAGCACGCTGACGCCGTTCAGGTCGACGGCAGTCTGGTGCCCTTCGGGCATCTCGGCGGTGTGTCCGGCCAGGACTCGGGTGGGGTCGCTCATGACTGCCGAGTGTAACGTCCGGCGGGGCGGCGTTCAGGCACCGCAGCCGCTATCGAGGGGCGTGGCGCGCAGTCCGGCGGGCGTCCATTCCTGCACGCTGAAGCC
This sequence comes from Deinococcus seoulensis, assembly GCF_014648115.1. NCBI lineage: Bacteria > Thermotogati > Deinococcota > Deinococci > Deinococcales > Deinococcaceae > Deinococcus > Deinococcus seoulensis. Next base: position 25,366 of record NZ_BMQM01000023.1, on the reverse strand, counting down.
TGCGCCCTCGTAGTAGGTGTCGTGCAGCGCGAGTTCCATGCGGCCGTCGCCGTTCAGGTCGGCCACGCCGGCCAGTCGGTACTGGGTGGCCAGGGGCATGGGGTCGCTGCTCTCGGGGTTCCAGGGGGTGGGGGGCGCGACGTACTCGCCCAGCGTGGTCGTGACGACCCGGCCGTCGGTCACGTGCCGCAGCAGCAGCAGGCTGTAGTCGCCGGGTTGCCCGGTGGGCGGCGGGAAGTCCCGGTTGCCGTCCCGGAAGTGGCGGGCCTCGATGATGATTTCCTGCGTGCCGTTGCCGTCCAGGTCGGCGCGGGTCAGGCGGGTCAGGGTGACCTGCGGGGACCGGACGCCCCGGCGGATCAGTTCGTCCCGCACGATGCGTTCGTACGTGGCGTTGCGGGTCGGCAGGTCCGTGACGGGGCGGGGCTGGGCGTTCAGGGTGGCGGGCGCCAGGACGGCCAGTCCGGGCGGCAGGGCCGGGACGGGCACCTCGAACGTTTCCTCGCACGGCTCGCCCAGGGAGGTGGCGGGCCCTCCGGCGCGCAGTGGGGTGGGGGCCGCGCCGGGCGCGAGGCGGCGGTACTGTTCGTTGCCGCGCAGGCGGGCGCGGGTCTGCGTGGCGTTCAGCCAGCGGCTGCCCTCCCAGCTGCCCAGCAGGTACGCGGTGGGCGTATCGGTGCTGGGGCTGCCGGGCATGACGGCCAGCGTGGGGTGCAGTCCGGCGGGCGCGGCGGCGTGCGCCGTGACGAGCGGCAGGGTCAGCAGGGTCAGGGCCAGCGGGAGGGAGCGGAGGAAGGGGCGCATGATCCAGCGTACCCTCTTGCGTCCGGGGCGAGGTTCAGTCCGGGGCGAGGTTCGGCCCAGTGTCGCTGTTCGGCCCAGCTCGGCCCAGTGTCGCCGTTCGACCCAGTGTTCCCGCTCAGCCCTGCGTCACGGTCAGGTGGTTGCCCCAGGGGTCGGTGAGGGTCAGGGAGTCCGGGCTGTGCTGGACGTCCGGGCGGCCGCGCAGGTGGGCGCGCAGGGGTTCCAGGTCCGGGCTGAGCAGCGTGAAGGCGCGCAGTCCGGCGGCGGGTGTGGTGGGGGCGGGCTGCGCGGCGCTGTGCCATTCGTTCAGGCCGATGTGGTGGTGGTATCCGCCCCAGGACAGGAAGGCGGCGCTGCCGAGGTCGGCGACCACATCCAGGCCCAGGGTGCCTGTGTACCAGTGGGCAGCCTGGGCGGCGCTGCCGACTTTCAGGTGAATGTGCCCGACGGTGGTGCCGGCGGGGGCGCTGAAGGGCTGGGCGCCGTCCAGGGTGGCGGGGTCGATTCCGGCGGCCTGGAGGACTCCGGCGGCGTCCACGGCGTTCGTGGCCATCTGCACCTGTCCGCTGCGCCAGGTCCAGGTGTCACGGGGGCGGTCGGCGTAGACCTCGATGCCGTTGCCTTCGGGGTCGCCCAGGTAGAAGGCCTCGCTGACGAGGTGGTCGCCGCTGCCGATGCGGTGGCCCATCCGCGCGGCGTGCGCCAGCCAGCGGCCCAGGTCGGCGCGGGTGGGGAGCAGGAAGGCGGTGTGGTACAGGCCGGGGCGGGAGGGGGCGGGAGCGGGCAGGTCGGGCGCGGCGTGCAGGTGCAGCAGTGGGGTGCCGTGGGCGCTCAGGACGGCCTGGGTGGGGTCAGGCCAGAGGACGTGCAGGCCCAGCAGGTCGGTGTAGAAGCGGGTGAGGCCGGGCAGGTCGCGGGCGTTCAGGTGGACGGCGCCGACGTGGGTGCTGGCGGGCAGGATGGGCGGGGTGGGGGCGTGGGTCATGGCTGCATTCTGAACCCGATGGTTTAAAAAATCAAGCAGTTTACTCTATGGGGGATTGGGCGACCCTCCCCCACTCCGGGCGTCACGCACCCCAGCGTTCCGGCAGACGCAGCGCCGCCTCCAGCGCCTCCCGCGTGCGCGACAGGTACCCCGCCCCGAACATGTTCACGTGCGCCAGCAGCGGGTACAGGTTCCACAGCGCCACCCGGTCCTCCCAGCCCTCGGCGGGCGGTAACGCCTCCACGTACGCCGCGAACACCCGCGCCGGCACCCCCCCGAACAACCGCATGGCCGCCAGGTCCACCTCCCGGTGACTGAACGCGGCGGCCGGGTCGATCAGGGCCGGGCCGCGCGCCGTGAACAGCAGGTTCCCGTGCCACAGGTCGCCGTGCACCAGCGACGGCGGCTCCGGCGGGATCAGGCGCGGCAACCGCTCCCGCAACTCCGCGAACCGCGCCCGGTCCGCCGTGCCCAGCGCCGCCCCCGCCCGCTGAAGCTGCGGCCACAGCCGACTGCACCAGAAGAACTGCGCCGCCGAACCCGCCGCCAGATTCTGCTGCGGCAGCGACCCGAACAGGTTGTCCGGCGTGCCCCCGAACCCCGGCGCGGCCAGTGCGTGCAGCGCCGCCAGTCCCCGCCCCAGCGCCCCGTGCAGGGCGGGCGTGTCGTCGGCGGGCGTCAGGTACGACAGCAGCAGGTACTGCCAGCCGCCCGGCCCGTCCCCGAACGCGATCACGTCCGGCACGGCCAGCGGTCCCGCCGCGCGCAGCAGCGCCAGCCCCTCGGCTTCCGGCGCGTACATGGGCAGGTGCGTTCCTCCTGCGGGCCGCGCGGCCTTCAGCACGAAGTCGCCGCGCGTGGTCCGCAGGCGGTACGCGGCGCTGATGTCCCCGCCGTGCAGGCGCACGCCGCCCTGCACGGCCGCGCCCAGGTGCATCTCGATCAGGGGAGTCAGGGGACGCAGGGCGTCCGGCAGCACCGTGTTCATGGCTCAACCGTGTTCATGGCTCAGCATGCACTGCAGGCCACTGGCAGCGGTGCAGCGGACCGTTACCGTCCCTTACGACAGCGGGCGGCAGGCGACCGGGATCACCCGCCGCCCACCGCCCGCGCCGCTCGCTTACGTGAACAGCGTGCTGACGCTCGCGCCGGTGTGGATGTTCGTGATGGCGTCCGCGAACAGCGGGGCCACGTCCAGCACGGCCAGCTTGCCGCCCGCCGCTTCCTGCTTGTCCTGGCTGACGTGCACGGTGTTGGTACTGGCGACCTGCGTGACGTCCAGGGCCGCGATGCGCTGGATGGCGGGGCCGGTGTACACGCCGTGCGTGACGGCCACGTACACGTCCTTGGCGCCCATGCTGCGGGCGATGTTCACGGTCTCCACCAGCGACCCGGCGGTGCTGATCTCGTCGTCCACGATGAACACGGTCTTGCCGTCCACGTCGCCGATCAGGGCGCGGGGGCGGACCTCGGTGTCCGAGATGCGTTCCTTGTCGATCATGGCCAGCCCACTGTCGAGGCGGCGGGCGATCTGAGAGGCGCGCTTGATGCTGCCCGCATCCGGCGCGAGGACCACGCCGTTGTGCGCGTCGGGCACGCAGCTCTTGAAGTGCTGACTGAGGACCAGATCGGCGGACAGGTGATCGACCGGCACCTTGAAGAAGCCGTGCACCTGCGGGGCGTGCAGGGTCATGGTCAGGATGCGGTCCGCGCCCGCCTCCTGCAACAGGTCCGCGACGAGGCGCCCCGCGATGGAGATGCGGGGGCTGTCCTTCTTGTCGCTGCGCGCGTACGAGTAGTACGGAATGACGGCCGTGACGCGCCCGGCGCTGGCGCTCTTGGCGGCGTCGATCATCAGCATCAGTTCCATGATGGCGTCGCTGACGGGCGTGCTGAAGGTCTGCACGATGAACACGTCACCTTCACGCAGGGATTCCTCGTAGTGCACGATGATGTTGTCGTTCGTGAACTTCTCGGTCTTGCTGCGCCCCAGCGGCACCCCCAGGTGGTCGCAGATGGACTGGGCCAGGGCGCGGTTGCTCTGACCGGCGAACACCAGCAGGGGGGAACGACGACTGTTCAGCAGTTCGGACGGGGCGCGGTGTGAAACGGGCAAGGGGTGATCCTCCGGAAGGAAAGGGGGGGCGGGGGCGGTGAAGTGGGCGTGCTCGTCACGCCGGACCCGCCCCGCGAACGCCGGGTGGGGGGGTCGGACGAACCGCCAAGCAGCATACCCGTCCGCCGCGCCGGGTGTCAGAGTGCGGGCGTGCCCGCGCCGGGAACACGGCCCGCGCCGCTCATGAACGTCTGTTCAACAGGGACGGCCCGCGCCGGGCGGTACGCTGCGCGCATGACCGCTCCTCCCGCAGGACCGCCCGCCGCGCTGGACGCGGTGATCGTCGGGGCCGGACCGAACGGCCTGTCGGCGGCCGTGACCCTGGCCCGCGCGGGCCTGCGCGTGCAGGTGATCGAGGCGCACGCGCAGGTGGGCGGCGGCCTGAGCAGCGCGCCCATGACCCTGCCCGGCTTCGTGCATGACTTCGGGTCCGCGATTCACCCGCTGGCCGCCGCGAGCCCCGCGTTCCGGCAGTGGCCGCTGCATGCCTTCGGGCTGGACTGGATTCACCCGGACGCGCCCGTGGCGCACCCATTGCCGGGCGGGCGCAGCGTGACGCTGGAACGCGACCTGCACGCCACCGCCGACGCGCTGGGCCGCGACGGCCCGGCCTGGGTGCGCCTGATGGCCCCGCTGCTGGCCGACTGGGAGGGCCTGCTGCACGACATCCTGCGCCCGCTGCCGCGCGTGCCCTCGCACCCGCTGACCCTGGCGCGCTTCGGTGTGCGGGGCCTGCCACCCGCCGCGCTGCTGGGAGACACCCTGTTCCGCACGCCCGAGGCCCGCGCCCTGTGGGCCGGACTGGCCGCGCACAGCTGCCTGCCGCTGAGTACGCCCGGCACGTCCGCCATGACGCTGGTGCTGGCGCTGCTGGGCCACGCGGTCGGCTGGCCGTTCCCGCGTGGCGGCGCGCAGGCGCTGGCCGACGCGCTGCGCGCCTACCTGGAGTACCTGGGCGGCACGGTCGTGACCGGCGTGACCGTCAGGGACGCCCGCGACCTGCCGCCCGCCCGCGTGACCCTGGTGGACAGCAGTCCCGCTGTGCTGCTGGGCATCCTGGGCGACCGCGCCCCCACCCACTACCGCGACGCGCTGGAAGGCTACCGCTATGGCCCGGGCATTCAGAAGTTCGATTACGCCCTGTCCGGCCCCATGCCCTGGCAGGACCCGCGCGTGGCCCGCGCCGCCACCGTGCACATCGGCGGGCACGCGGCCGACATCGCCGCGTCGGAAGCCGTCACGCAGGCGCACCTGCACCCGCGTCCATACGTGCTGGCCGCGCAGCACACCCTGTTCGACCCGGGCCGCGCCCCCGCCGGGCGGCACACCTTCTGGGCGTACGCGCACGTCCCGAACGGCAGCGACCACGACGCCCAGGCGCAGATCGAGGGGCAGATCGACCGGTTTGCGCCCGGCTGGCGCGACCTTATCCTGGCCCGCACCCGCACGACCGCCACGCAACTCCAGGCTTTCAGCCCGGTCTTTCATGGCGGCGACGTGAACGGCGGGCGCGGCGACCTGCCCGGCCTGCTGGCCCGCCCGGTCCTCACGCCCACCCCGTACCGCACGCCCGTGAAAGGGGTGTACCTGTGCTCCAGCGCCACGCCCCCCGGCGGCGGCATTCACGGCATGGCCGGACACCACGCCGCGCTGACCGCCATGCAGGATGAATTCAGGTTGAAAGTCGAAAGTTGATGGTTGACAGAATTTGACTCCTGCAACCATCAACTTTCAACCATCTACTCTCTACTCCCTTACTCGCCCCGGAAGATCTTCCCGACCTTGCCGAGCAGGCTCTCGTGCCGCTCGTTCACCTCGTCCCCGACGGCGCGGGCGTAGGCGTGCAGGGCCTCGCGCGCTTCGGGGGTCAGCTGGGCGGGTCTGGGCACGATGACGTCGTACTCGACGATCAGGTCGCCGCTGCCGGACCCCTGGAGGCGCGGCATACCCTGGCCGCGCAGGCGGTGCAGTTCGCCGTGCTGCGTGCCGGCCTTCACCTCGACCGTCTGCGGGCCGTCCAGGGTGGGGACCGTGATCTGCCCGCCCAGCGCGGCCTTCGCGAACCCGATCTTCGCCGGGTAGATCAGGTGCTCCTGCTCGCGGCGCAACTCCGGGTGTTTCTCCATCTCGATGTGCACGTACAGGTCGCCGTTCCCGCCCGGTCCCTCGTTGCCCATGCCGCTCACGCGGATGCGGTAGCCCTCGTCGATTCCTCTGGGGAGTTTCACGCTGACCTGCTCGGATTTCAGGGTGCGGCCCCGGCCCTTGCAGACCGTGCAGGGGTCCTGAACGATCTGACCCTCGCCCCGACAGGTGGGGCACGCCTGCTGCGTCTCGACCACGCCGAAGATCGTGCGCGCCTGCGCCCGCACCGCGCCCGCGCCGCCGCAGGTCGAGCAGGTTTTCGGGGGTTTCCCGCCCGGCTCGGTTTTCGTGCCGTGGCAGTGATCGCAGGCGGTCAGGCGGTCCACGCTGACCTGAATCTCCTCGCCCGCGCGGGCCTGGGCCAGCGTCACGTGCGCCTCGGTTTCCAGGTCGTCGCCGCGTGCCGGGCCACGGCGGCCACCCCGGCCGCCCACCGCGCCGCCGAACAGCTGCTCGAAGATGTCCATCGGGTCGAAGCCCGCGCCGCCCATCCCGCCGAACGGATCGCCGCCCGGCATTCCGGCGCCCGGCGCGCTGCCGTACCGGTCGAAGTGCGCGCGTTTCTCGGCGTCACTGAGGACTGCGTAGGCCTCGTTGATCTGCGTGAACTTCTCGGCGGCGCCCTCTTCCTTGTTGCGGTCCGGGTGGTACTTCAGGGCCAGTTTGCGGTAGGCGGATTTGATTTCATCGGCACTTGCCGTACGGGCCACGCCCAGCAGTTCGTAGTAGTCCATGATTCGTTTATCGCCTCGGCGCCTTCCAGACTCCCACAGGCAGCGTCACGCCGCCAGGGCCGGTGCCGGGCCTCCAGCAAGCAGGTTAACACGACCACACTCAGGAAAAGTAGGCACGGGAGCACACGGTGGGGGGCAGGGGAGAGTGGACAGCGGCCAGTGGCCCCCCACCCACTCTCCCCTGCTACGGCCGGGCCGCCGCCTCTGTCAGGTGCAGCGCGGCCCGCACCTGCGCCAGCGTGTGCGCGGCGACCTCGCGGCCCCGTTGCGTTCCCTCGCGCAGCAGCGTCATGACCGCCTGCGGGTCCTGCGCGTACGCGGCGCGGCGTTCGCGGATGGGGGTCAGTTCGGCGTCCAGCACGTCCAGCAGGTGCCGTTTGACCTTCACGTCGCCCAGGCCCCCGGCGCGGTAGTGGTCCTTCATGGCCTGCACGCGCGCCGCATCCGGGTCGAAGGCGTCCAGGTACGCGAACACCGGGTTCCCCTCCACCTGTCCGGGGTCACTGGCGCGCAGGTGCGCCGGGTCCGTGAACATGCCCATCACCTTTTCCCGCAGTTCGTCCGGCGGGTCGCTCAGGTACGCGGCGTTCCCGAGGCTCTTGCCCATCTTCGCCTGCCCGTCCAGACCCGGCAGGCGCGGCGACGCCGAGAGCAGCGCCTGCGGTTCCACCAGCACGTCCGTCCCGTCGGCGGCCGGCCCGTACAGCCCGTTGAAGCGCCGCACCACCTCACGCGTCAGCTCCAGCATGGGCAACTGATCCTCGCCGACCGGCACGACCTGCGCGCCGAACGCCGTGATGTCCGCCACCTGCGCCGCCGGGTAGATGAAGAACCCCGCCGGAACCGACTCGCCAAAGCCCTTCTGCGCGATCTCGGTCTTCACGGTCGGGTTCTGCCGCAGCTTCGACACGGTCACCAGATTCAGCAGGTACACGGTCAGCTCGGTCAGTTCCGGCACGCCCGACTGCCGCACGAACGTCACCCGCGCCGGGTCCAGGCCCGCGCCCAGGTAATCCAGCATCACCTCCGGAATGTTGCGGCGCAGCACGTCCGGCCTATCAAAGTGATCGGTCAGGCCCTGCACGTCCGCGACCAGCACGAACACCTCATGCGAGTCCTGCAACGCCACCCGCGACCGCAACGACCCCGCCAGATGCCCCAGGTGCAGACGCCCCGTCGGGCGGTCCCCGGTCAGCACGCGCGGCCTCTCCCCCATTCCCTGCCCTGCTGCAATTTCATTCGACATGATCCACTCCTCCATGAGAGACACAAACGAGAGACACAAAAAAGCCGCGCCCGGACACTGAATCCGGGCGCGGCGCGACGATGAACGTCAACAGGCAAAGGCACCCGGATCACCGGGCCACCACACCTGAACGAGAACGCTCATGCGCCGCAGCATGCCGCACGAGGGGAACATGAAACATCCGCCAGATGGCGAAGGGGTGTGCGAATCGCGAAAGATCACCACATGCCACCTTCCCGGCGACCCGCGTTTACTCCCAGTTCAGGATGACCTTGCCGCTCTGGCCGCCGAGCATGGCGTCGAAGCCTTTCTGGTACTCATGAATGGGGTAGTGGTGCGTGATGATGGGGGTCAGGTCCAGGCCGGACTGGATCAGGGCGGCCATCTTGTACCAGGTTTCGAACATCTCGCGGCCGTAGATGCCCTTGATGGTCAGCATCTTGAAGATGACGGCGTTCCAGTCGATGTCCACGCGTCCGGCGGGAATGCCGAGCAGGGCGACCTTGCCGCCGTTGTTCATGACGTCCACCATCTGCGCGAAGGCGGGACCGCTGCCGCTCATTTCCAGGCCCACGTCGAAGCCCTCGGTCATGCCGAGTTCCTGCATGACGGTGCGGAGGTCCTCCTGGGCGACGTTCACGGCGCGCGTGACGCCCATCTGGCGGGCGAGGTCCAGGCGGTAGTCGTTGATGTCGGTGATCACGACGTTGCGCGCGCCGACGTGCCGGGCGACGGCGGCGGCCATCACGCCGATGGGTCCGGCGCCCGTGATCAGGACGTCCTCGCCCACCAGATCGAAGCTCAGGGCGGTGTGCACGGCGTTCCCGAAGGGGTCGAAGATCGCGGCGATGTCGTCGGGGATGTCGTCCGGGAGTTTGAAGGCGTTGAAGGCGGGCAGCACGAGGTACTCCGCGAAGGAACCGGGGCGGTTCACGCCGACGCCCAGGGTGTTGCGGCACAGGTGGCGGCGCCCGGCGCGGCAGTTACGGCAGTGCCCGCACGTGACGTGGCCCTCGCCGCTGACGCGGTCGCCGATCTGGAAGCCCCGGACCTCGCTGCCGATGGCGGCGACCGTGCCGACGTACTCGTGCCCGACGATCATGGGGACGGGGATGGTGTTCTGCGCCCAGGTGTCCCACCGGTAGATGTGCACGTCGGTGCCGCAGATGCTGCCCTTGCGGACCTTGATCAGAATGTCGTTCGGGCCGGGCGTGGGCACCGGCTCCTCGGTCATCCAGATGCCCTCCTGGGCGTGTTGTTTGCTCAGGGCGCGCATGGTAGCGGGGGCGTCGGTGGGGGTGGTCACGGGCGCAGTTCTACCCCCCGGCGCGGGGCGGGCGCAACGGCCAGGCTTACAGGGGGGTCGCCTGGGCCGGACAGCCGGGCGGGGTGCGGGAGTCGCAAGTGTGACTTAAGGTCCGGCCCGGCGGGGTGCCGTAGGCTGGGGGCATGATCAAGTACCGTCGTCAGAACCCGCTGGAACCCGAGAAAGATGCCGAGATCAGCGTGAACCTGCTTCCCCTGCTGTTCTTCGTGGTGGGGTTCCTGGCTGTGCGCGCCCTGACCCGCACCATTCAGAGCGAGTAGTTTCAGGGCGAGTCGTTCGCAGCCTACCCGCGCCGGGCGGCACTGTCGGAACCGTGTGACCGTTCAGGCGGTAGTCTGTAGCGCATGACTGATCCCGCCCCGCAGCAGTTCAAGAGTGCCAGCAGTGGTCGCCTGGTGGTTCCGGGCTGGATGAACCTCGTATCCGGCCAGAACGACAAGGTCGAGATTCAACTGGATGTCGCCAAGGGCGACCTGAGCCGCACGCAGGCGAGCCTGCTGATCGAGTACTGGGCGACCCCGGACGACCTGACGCTCCAGAGCGTCCTGCCGGTCCGGGCATTCACGGCCGCGCCGGAAAGCTGGTGCGCGTTCGTTCCGGCGCAGGGGCGGGTGCTGGTGCGCGCCATCGACCCGCAGCCGAACCCGCCGGTCCTGGCGAGCCACTGGATCAACGTGGACCCCGCCACGCCCGCCGGGACGACCGTGAACGTCACGGTCAGTTTTCCCGCGCAGACCACGCCGATCCAGTCCCTGATGAACCCGAACTGATGAATCCGAACTGAGCCGTCCTGCTGGACCGATCCCGCGCCGCCCCCAGTCCATTGGGGCGGCGCGGTTCAGTCCAGCGCGATTCAGTCCAGCAGGGTCAGCAGGGCGGCCTCCACGCCCCGGCGGGTGGCGGCCAGGGCCTGCGGGATGCGCCACGCGGCGCGGTCGCGGGGGCCGACGGGGTTGCTCACGCCGCGCACCTCCAGGCTGGGCACGGCGGCCAGCCGCGCGGCGTGCGCCACCCCGGCCCCCTCCATGCCCTCGGTGAGGGCGCCGGGGTGGCGGGCTTCCAGATGTCGCGCGGCCCGGTGGTCGCCCGTGACGCTGCCCAGCGTCAGCAGCGGCCCCAGCTGCGCCCCGGCGCGCGCGGCGACCTGCGCGGCCTTCTCCCAGGCGGGAAAGTGCCCGGCGGTCACGGCCGGGTCGGCGGGCGGCGCGGCTCCCTCCGTTGCGGGTGGCAGTACGGACAGGCCCAGCGCCGTGAACTCCAGGAACTGCCCGTCATCCCACGCGCCCAGGTCCGCCTGGATGATGCGGCTGGACACCGCCAGGTCGCCCGGTTTCAGGCCCGAGGCGGGGTACGCGCCCCCGATCCCGGCGCTGATCGCCAGGGCGTACGGGGCGGCCAGCAGGGCACGCTGCGTGGCGAGGGCCGCCGCGACCGGCCCGACCCCGCTGACCGTGACCTGCACGCGCAGCCGCTCCCCGAAAGCCCCGGTCAGGGGGGTCAGGTGCGCGGCCTCGCCGGACGTGGCGACCACGATCAGGACGGCCGGTCGGTGCGGGTCTGGCGGGGTGGGGTTGGGCCGGGTCATGCGGGCAGGGTAACGCGTACCCGGCGGGCGCGTGGGGGCGGGTGTACCCTGGTGGGTATGACGCTGTTTCGACTGGACGGCAGGCGCGCGCTGGTGACGGGTGGCAGTAAGGGGATCGGGCTGGCGGCGGCGCACGACCTGATCCGCATGGGGGCGCACGTGACGGTCGCGGCGCGCGGCGAGGACGCCCTGAAACGCGCCGCCGACGCCATCGGGGCGCGCTGGGTGGTGGCGGATGTCAGCACCCCGGAGGGCGTGGAGGCGGCCGTGGCGGCGGCCGGTGACGTGGACATCCTGGTCAGTAACGCGGGCGGCCCGGCGGCCGGACTGCCCAGCGGCGTCAGCGAGGATGCCTGGGCGCAGGGCTTCCAGACGACCTTCATGAGCACCGTGCGGCTGGCGAACGCGACCGTGCCGGGCATGCGCGCACGCGGGTGGGGGCGGGTGATCGCCATCACGAGCCTGACGGTGGGCCGCCCCTCACCCACCCTGCCGGTCAGCAACGCACTGCGGGCCGGGGTGACCAATTACCTGCGGACGCTGGCGCTGGAGGTCGCCCCGGACGGCGTGACCTGCAACACGGTCGCCCCCGGTTACACCGCCACCGAGCGCCTGCGGCAGCTGCACGCCGACCCGCAGGACGCGCAGAAGCTCGCGGCGCGCATCCCGGCCCGGCGCTTCGGGGAGCCGAACGAGGTGGCGGCCGCCGTGGCGTTCCTGGCCTCGAAGGAGGCGGCGTACATCACGGGTCAGGAACTGCTGGTGGACGGCGGCTGGAGCATCTGACGCCCAAGACATGTGCCGCCCTGCACGGCGTTTACGCTTCCCTGACCGGCCCCCATTAAGGTTTGATAGGTAAGCTGCGTCTGATCCGATCCGGGCGTCATCGCATACCTTCATGTCAGAGGAGCTTCCGCCCGGCCACGAGGCCGGACGCTTCGGCCCCCCCTTCCCTACCCCCGACCTCATTCACCCGTGGCCGCGCACCTGCCCGGCCCGCAAGGAGCCACATCATGGGACCCCTCGAAATCATCCTGATCGTTGTCGTCATCGCCCTGATCTTCGGCGCCCGCAAACTCCCGGAGCTCGGCAAGGGCCTGGGACAGGGCATCAAGGAATTCAAGAAAGAAACGCACGAGCCGGTCGTGCCTGTCACGGACGTCGCCTCGCGTCAGCTGGACCCCGTGACGGGCGCGCCCATCGTCACCGAGCAGGCCGCGCCCGTCACCGAACGGCGCAACTGAGGACCGGACCATGACCGCCGATCCCAACGCCAACCTGAAAAGCGCGCCGCTGTTCGACCACCTGGAGGAACTGCGTAAACGCATCGTGATCAGCGCGGTCTTCCTGGTGATCGGCATGGTCGCCGCCTTCCAGTACCGCCTGCAACTGCTGGAACTGGTCAAGGTGCCCCTGAACGCCTCGGTGCTGTACCAGCAGGACAAGGTGCAACTGGTCACGCTGAACCTGACCGATCAGTTCATCCTGAGCCTGAACCTGTCGTTCTGGGCGGGACTGGCGATCGCGCTGCCGTTCATGCTGACGCAGGTGTGGGCGTTCATCGCGCCGGGCCTGTACGACCACGAGCGCCGCTGGGCGCTGCCGTTCATCATCGGGGCGGGCTTCTCGTTCATCGTGGGCGCGATCTTCGGGTACACGCTGGTCCTGCCGACCATGGTGCGGTTCCTGCTGGACTTCCTGAACGGGGCGGTCACACCGATCCTGAGTCTGGGCAGTTACATCGGGACGGTCACGACCTTCCTGGTGGCGTTCGGCCTGTCGTTCGAGCTGCCGATCCTGGCCGTGATCCTGACCCGGATCGGGATCGTGAACCACGTGCTGCTGCGCAAGGGCTGGCGTATCGCGCTGGTCGTGATCATGGTGTTCGCCGCGATCATCACGCCCACCCCGGACCCCACCAGCATGCTGATCGTGGCCGTGCCGCTGTACGTGCTGTACGAACTGGGCGTGATCCTGTCCCGCGCGTTCCGCCTGCCTCCCCCCGAGACGGCGCCCGACGAGACGCCCGCGCTGGGCCTGTAACCCTCGTCCCTCTCCCCCTTCACTTGGCGCGTCCAGGCTCGCAGCAGCCGGACGCGCCTTTCCCTGACTGCCGGATCCCGGGCGCAGTGGCCCGGACCCTGGCGGGCAGAAAGCCCTAGACTGCGAGGCACGTATGGATCCTGTATTTCTTCAGATAGGCAGTTTCACGATTGCCTGGTATGGCGTGCTGATCACGCTCGGCATCGTGGCAGGCGTGTGGGTCGGCACGAAAATGGCGCGCGAACGCGGCCTGAACGTGGACCTGTTCAACGACATGATTCTCTGGATGATCATCTGGGGCCTGGTGGGCGCGCGGATCGTGTTCGTGGCGACCTCCTGGCACCAGTTCGAGAACACGCCGTTCCCGCGCGTGCTGCTGGACATCGTGAACCTCCGGCAGGGCGGCATCAGCATTCACGGCGGCCTGATCGGCGGGATTCTGGTCATGCTGTACTACGCGCGGCGCAAGGGCATGGACTTCTACCGTTACGCGGACCTGTGCGTGCCCGGCGTGGCGTTCGGGATCATCGGTGGGCGCATCGGGAACATCATGAACGGCACGGACACCGTGGGCCGCGTGACCGGCTGGGCCGTCGGGTACCGCTGGCCCGACAGCGCCCGCGCGTTCCACGAGGGCATGTGCATCAAGAACCCCAACCCGGACCTGGACCTCTCGCAGTACTGCCAGCAGATCGGCGGGCAGATCGTCATGACCGCCCCCGTGCACTACACGCAGATGTACGGCGTGATCATCGGCGTGATCCTGTCGGTCGCGTCGTACTTCTGGCTGCGTAGCCGCATTCCCGGCTGGGCGTTCTGGCAGTTCTGGCTGTGGTACTCGGTGCTGCGCGCCGGGTGGGAGGAAACTTTCCGCCTGAACCCCCTGTCGCCCAAAGCGTACCTGAACCAGGGTCTGGACGCCCCCGGCATCGGCCTGTTCACGGACACGCACGTGATCAGCATTCCGCTGATCCTGGTCAGCATCTGGATGCTGGTGCGCCTGCGCCGCCAGGGTGCGCCTGCCGCTGCGCCGGCCGACACGACCCTCAAACCTTCCTGAACCACCCACCTGCCGGGGCCGCCACGTTGAACGCGTGGCGGCCCCGCTGCCGTTCCGGGCGGCCCGGCGCCCTGACCGCGAGCAGTGTGGGTGCGCTGGTACACTGCTGGGCGGTATGACTGATACGAACCGTCCGCTGGACGTGGTGATCCTGGCCGCCGGTCAGGGCACGCGCATGAAATCCTCGCTGCCGAAGGTGCTGCACCCGGTCGCGGGCCGCCCGATGGTCGCGTGGGCCGTGAAGGCCGCGCAGGAACTGGGCGCGCGCAACGTGGTCGTCGTGACCGGGCACGGGGCCGGGGCGGTCGAGGCGGCCCTGGCCGGGAGCGGCGTGGTGTTCGCGCGCCAGGAGCAGCAGCTGGGCACCGGGCACGCGTTCCTGGCGGGCATGGACGCCCTCGACGACCACCGGGAGGCGGACGTGCTGGTGCTGTACGGCGACACGCCGCTGCTGCGCACCGAGACGCTGCGCGACCTGCTGGCCGACCACCGCGCGCGCAGTGGGGCGTTCACGGTCCTGACCGGCGTGCTGCCGGACGCGACCGGGTACGGCCGGATCATCCGGGACGCGCAGGGGAACGTGGAACGCATCGTGGAGCAGAAGGACGCCACGCCCGAGGAACGCGCCGTGGGTGAATTCAACTCCGGCGTGTACCTGATGGACGCCCGCGCGAACGAACTGGCGCACCGCATCACGAACGAGAACGCCAGCGGCGAGTACTACCTGACGGACCTGCTGGGCCTGTACCGCGCCGAGGGGGCCGAGGCGCACGCCTTCCGCCTGAACGACCCGGACGAGGTCATGGGCGCCAACGACCGCACCGGGCTGGCCGAGGCCGAGAACATCATCCGGGCGCGCATCACGCAGGCGCACATGCGGGCCGGGGTGACCATCCACATGCCGGAGACGGTGTACATCGAGGACACGGTCGTGCTGGGCCGCGACGTGACCCTGGAACCCGGCGTGATCCTGCGCGGCGCCACGCGCGTCGCGGACGGCGCCCAGATCGGCGCGTACTCGGTGGTCACGGACAGCGTGCTGGAAGGGGGCGTGATCGTGAAGCCGCACAGCGTGCTGGAAGGCGCGCAGGTGGGTGCGCGCAGTGACGTGGGGCCGTTCGCGCGCCTGCGCCCCGGCACGGTGCTGGGCGAGGCGGTGCACATCGGGAACTTCGTGGAGACCAAGAACGCCCGTCTCGCGCAGGGCGTGAAGGCCGGGCACCTCGCGTACCTGGGCGACGTGAGCATCGGCGACGAGACGAACGTGGGGGCCGGGACCATCATCGCGAACTTCGACGGCGTGAACAAACACCCCAGCCGCATCGGGGCCGGCGTGTTCATCGGCAGTAACTCCACCATCGTCGCGCCCCGCGTGATCGGGGACGCCGCCTTCATCGCGGGCGGCAGCACCGTCCACGACGACGTGCCCGAGGGCGCCCTGGCCGTCGCACGCGGCAAGCAACGCAACCTCGAAGGCTGGTCCCACCGCTACTGGACCGGCCTACGCGAGAAGGTGCAAACGAAACTGCCGTGGCTGGCCGGGTGGCTCGACCGGCAGGACTGAAGAACGGAATGTGAAGGGGGGACGCCATCGGTCGGCGTCCCCCCGCTGCTGCCGGATTCATACGGGTTCCGTCTGTTTCGCTCCCACTCGCATCCGCTCGGACTGAACGGTTTTTACAAACCATTCAGTCGGAGTCCGTATCACGCCGTCAGGGGCGGCGCTTCGGGCAGCGGGTCCTCCACGCGGCGCAGGTGCGGGTTCAGGAGTTGCGCGGTCGCCAGGACGGCCATCAGCACTCCGGTCCACAGCAGGATCGACCCGGCCCCCACCCGCGCGGCGAGCAGCCCGGCCAGCGCGGTACTGAGCGGCGCGGTGAACTGCGCGATCAGGCGGCGCACGCTGAACACCCGGCCCTGCAGTTCCGGCGCGACCTGCGCCTGCCAGATGCTCTGCGAGTGCGCGTTCATGATCGGCGTCATCACCCCGAAAGCCAGCACGCACGCGGCCGTCAGCGGCAGGCTGCCCGCCACGCCGCTCAGGGCGTGCGCAGTCCCGGCGGCGATCATGGGCAGCAGCACGCCCAGCACCCGCCGCCGCTTCAGGCCGCCCGTCACGCTGACCAGCAGGCCGCCCAGCAGGCCCCCGGCACTCAGGGCCGTCCAGACGGTCGCCAGGGCCGCGGCGGTCCCGTCGGCCGGGACGCCCAGCGTGAACCGCACCAGCAGCGGATGCAGGACGCCCACGCCGCTGGTCAGCAGGTTCACGCCCGCGAAGGTCAGCAGCAGGTGCAGCAGCGCGGGCCGCCGCCCGATGAACGACCACCCGAAGCGCATGTCCTGCGCCAGCGAGGGCCGCGCGCTCCCCCCGTCCCGGCGGTGTGGTTGCGGCCAGTGCAGGCGCGACACCACCAGCGCCGCCAGCAGGAACGACGCCGCGTCGATCCCCAGCGCCAGCGCCACGCCGTCCGGCAGGCCCGCCAGCGCCCCCGCCAGAAGGGGCACCTCTCCCTGCCGCGCCAGGGCTGGCAGTCCGATCAGCAGCGCCGCCAGCGCCGGACTCAGCAGCCCGGACAGGCTCCAGAGGGTCTGCATCAGGCCGTTCGCGCGCGGCAGGCGGTCCCGCGTGACCAGCGACGAGTAACTCGTGTCGAACGCCGACCCGTGAAACGTACCGACCAGACCCAGCCCCGCCGTGAACAGCGTCAGCAGCCACACGGGCGGCGTGCCCAGCGTGACCATCAGCACGCCCAGCACCAGCAGCAGCGCCCCCAGCAGGTCGCAGGTGATCATCATGCGCCGCCGGTTCCAGCGGTCCGCCAGCGCCCCCGCCAGCGGCGCCCCCAGGATCGCCGCCGCGCCCCACCCCAGCCCGGTCAGGGCCAGCGCCGCCGCCAGCTCCGGCTTCTGCGCCTCCAGCGGAAAACGTGACTGCGTCAGGTAGATGTTCATGGCAAACGCACTCAGGCCGCCCCCCAGCACACTCAGCGCCTGCGACCCCCACAGCCACAGGAACGTCCGCCAGCGCGCCGCGTCCGACAGGGCGGGCGGGTCGGGCAGGGGGGCAACAGGCGGCAGCGTCATACGCCCAGCGTAAGGCAGCGTCCACCGCCGCGAATCCGCACACTGGCCGATGCACCCCCGCAGCCCGCCCCTCTACCCTGCCGGGCATGCTGCGCCTCCACACCCCGCTCACCCCAGAGACCGACGCGCTGCTGGCCCGCGCGATGTACCCGGACCCCGCCCGCGTTCAGGCCACCCTGCGCCGCTACCGCACCGACCCGGACTGGCAACTGCACACCTGGGAGGTCGGCGGCCTGCCCGTCAGCGCGGCGGGCCTGACCATCAATGGCGACGCAGGCACCGTGCAGCACCTCGGCACGCACCCCGACCACGCCCGGCAGGGCCACGCCCGCGCCCTCCTGCACAGCCTGATGACCGCCCTGAACCTGGGCACCCTGAGCGCCGACACCGACGGGGACGCCACCGACTTCTACCGCCGCAGCGGCTTCCGCATTCAGGAACTCCCCAGCCCCTGGGGCCGCCGATACTGCTGCACCCTGGCGCGCTGAGCTACTTCTGCCGGAGTTTCTTGCGTTCCTGCACGGCGAGTTCGTCGACGCGTTCGTTCTCGCCGTGCCCGGCGTGGCCCTTGACCCACACGAACGTCAGGGCGTGCGTTCTGGCCTGCGCGATCAGTTCTTCCCAGAGGTCCTGGTTTTTCACGGGGTCCTTGGCCGCGGTTTTCCAGCCGTTGCGTTGCCAGTTCAGGATCCAGCCGTCCGTGAAGGCCTTGCGGAGGTACTGGCTGTCGGTGACGACCGTGACGTG
Source organism: Deinococcus seoulensis (assembly GCF_014648115.1). NCBI lineage: Bacteria > Thermotogati > Deinococcota > Deinococci > Deinococcales > Deinococcaceae > Deinococcus > Deinococcus seoulensis. The sequence continues at coordinate 7,490 of NZ_BMQM01000023.1, read as the reverse complement.
GCAGGGGCGTTTGAGGACTTTCAGGCCTTCAAGCAGGCCGCGCAGTTCCATGCGGTTGTTGGTGGTGCCTTCCTCGTTTCCGCTGAGGACGAGTTCGCGGCCTTTGCAGTTGAGGATGGTGGCCCAGCCGCCGTGTCCGGCCTGGGTGTCGCAGGCGCCGTCGCTGTACAGTTCGACGTGGTCGCCCACCACGGGTTGCGCGGGTTGAATGCCGGCCGGGAGGGGCTGGCGGTCACGCGCGGCGGCCTGCGCTTTGCGCGCGGCGGACTGGGGTTGGTGCGGGCGCGACATTCTGGGAACTGTAGGGAGGTGCGGGGCGTACTGTCAAGCATGAGCCGTTCCCTGCCTGTCATTCCGGAATCCGACCGTACTGCGGCGATCGTCACGCACCTGTCGCCGCTGGCGGGGTTTGTGCTGCCGACCCTGGGGAACGTGCTGGGGCCGCTGGTGGCGTGGCTGGCGTTCCGGGACCGCAGCGGCGCGCTGGACGAGCAGGGGAAGGAAGCCCTGAACTTTCAGCTGAGTTTCTGGCTGTACGGGCTGGTGGTGGGGGTGCTGGCGTTCATTCTGTTCAGCGCGGGTCTGATCGGTGGGGCGGTGGGGGCGGCGGCGGGGACGCCGGACCTGGGGACGCTGGCGTTCCTGGGGACGTTCGGGGCGTTCTTCCTGTTCTTCCTGCCGGTGATGGCGGTGCTGGGGTTGGTGCCGTTCGTGTTCATGCTGGTGGCGGTCGTGCGGGTCAGTGCGGGGCAGCCGTACCGGTACCCGCTGAGCATCCGCTTCCTGCGCTGAGGAAATCGGGCGTGGGCGGGTATGCTGTGTCGCATGCGGATCATGGCTGTGTTTGCGCACCCGGACGACGAGATCGGGTGCATGGGGACCCTGGCGAAACACGCGGCGCGTGGCGACGAGGTCATGCTGGTCTGGACGACACTGGGCGAACTGGCCAGTCAGTTCGGGGACGCGCCGCACGCGGAGGTCACGCGGGTGCGCCGCGAGCACGGCGCGTGGGTGGCGGCGCAGATCGGGGCGCAGCATCACTTCTTCGACATGGGGGACAGCCGCATGACCGGCGGGCGGGGCGAGGCGCTGCAACTGGCGCGGCTGTACGCGCGGTTCCGGCCGAACGCCGTGATCACCTGGAGTGACGATCACCCGCACCCGGATCACCGCATGACCGCGAAGATCGCCTTCGACGCGATCACGCTGGCCCGCATTCCGAAGATCGTGAACGAGGTGGGCGGCGGGGCCGCCATGCCGCCCGCGCCGGACCTGAGCGGCGACGACGCCATCGAGAGCGGCGAGGACGTGCGCCGCCTGGATGCGTGGCGGGAACCCGTGCGCTTCTACCAGTACTACGCGCCGGCCAGTCCGTACCCGGAGGTCAGCGTGGACATCACGGACACCATCGACGTGGCGGGGCGTGTGATGGAGTACTACCACGACTTCTACCGCTGGCAGTGGACGAAAGAGCAGTTTCTGGAGGGCCGCGCGGGCGTGGGACGGCTGACGGGCGTGCGCTACGCCGAGCGTTTCAACCTGCGTGTGTCGCAGCTGCCGGCGCGGGCCTACTTGGACTGACCGTCCCCGCGCGGGTGTGGGCGGCTTCGCGCTACAGTGACGGTTACTATGTCCGAGTCCATCAGTATCAAGCAGACCATCGTGGTCAGGGCCCGTCCGGACGTGCTGTACCGGCTGGCGCTGGAGCCCAGGCGGCGCGTCAAGTGGGACCCCAACCTCGCGAAAGCCGATTATGAGGGCGAGAATGCCCGGCTGGCGAACAACGCGCTGGTGCGGTTCAAGTTCACGCGCCGCCTGCTGGGCCTGAGTTTCACTGCGAAGTACGGGCAGTTGCAGGCGCCGCAGCGGGGCGGCTGGGAGAGCGTGCGGAACGTGGGGCCGCTGGAGAAACTCACGCAGGGCTGGACGTTCAAACCCATGCCCGGCGGGACCGAGGTGACCCTGACCCTGAATGCCCGCGTGATGTACCGCTGGATCAGGACGCCCATCGAGCGGGTGCTGCACAACATGGTCGCCACGACCCTGCTGGAATTGCAGCGCAGCGTGGACGCCCAGGGCGCGCAACTGCTTGAGGACATGGGCCGCGAGATGCAGGAGCGTCAGAAGGCCGAGCAGAAAGCCGCGAAGGAGGCGGCGAAGGCCGCGAAGAAGAAACGCTGAACCTCAGCTATTGAGAAACACGCGCCCCGCACGGAAGCTGCGGGGCGCGTGCCTTCCGGTAGACAGGCGACAATCAGCCGGGTTGCAGGGCTTCCAGCGCGACGCGCAGGACGGGGGGCAGGGGCGCGGGGCGGCGGGTGTCGCGGTCCACGTACACGTGCACGAAATGCCCCTGCGCGCAGGCCACATCGTCCCCTTCGCGGAACACGGCCAGTTCGTAACGGACGCTGCTGCTGCCCAGGCGGCCCACGCGCAGGCCCACGCTGAGGGATTCGGGGAACGCGGCGGGCGCGAAGTACGCGCAGCCGCTCTCGACGACCAGCCCGATCACCGCTCCGGCGTGAATGTCCAGCGCGCCGCGCGCCGCGAGGTAGGCGTTCACAGCCGTATCGAAGTATGCGTAGTACGTCACGTTGTTCACGTGCCCGTACACGTCGTTATCCGCCCAGCGGGTCGGGGTGGGGTGGTGGTATGGGTACTCGGCGCGGGTGTGCGGGACGGGGCGGGTCATACGGACTCCGGTTGAATGGGCTGCAAGGACCATTCAATCCGAGCGGATGCGAGTGGGAGCAGGGCGGGTTCCGGACGTGGAGCTGATAATCCGGTGAAGTTCCGGATTGTCAGCGAAACAAACGGAAGCCGTATCACGCGGACTCCCCGACGCTCAGGAGCAGCGTGGTGCCGTCACGCGTCCCGAAGGCCGTCCAGGGCTGCTCCGGGGTCACGTGGTAGCCCTCGCCGGGGCGCAGGCGCACGAAGTTCCTCAGGGGCAGATCCACGACCGCCTCGCCGGTCAGGCACACCAGCCAGCCGGGCGTGGCCGGGCCGGTCAGCGTGCCGGTCAGGGTCACGACCTGCACGTTCCCGCCGGGCAGCCGCACCCACTCGCCGGGTGTGCCCTGCGCCAGCCGGGGCAGGTGCAGGGCCTGGGGGGTGTCGGGGTGGGTGCGGGTGGGCACGTTATTCTCCGCGCGCCGCCTGGTTCAGTTTCTTGCTGGCCTGCAACGCCATGCCCTTGGCTTTCTTGACGTCCAGGCCCAGTTCGGGGGCCACTTCCTCGACCTTGCGGCCCTGTTCGCGGGTGGCGGTCACGAGTTGCTGTTCCTGGGCACTCAGGACGCCCAGGTGGGCCTTGAGTTGCGCCCAGGTGAAGGTCGCCTTGGCGGGCGCGGCCTTCGCGGCGGGTTTCTTGGCAGCCGCCTTTCCGGTACTGGTCTTGCCAGCGCTGGCCTTGCTGGCGGCGGGTTTCTTGGCACCCGCCTTGGCCGGGGCTTTGGCGGCCGCTTTCTTGGGGCTGGCCTTGCCGGGTTTCTTCTTCGGTTCCTTGCCGCGTTCCTCCAGGATTTCCAGGGCGCGTTCGGCGCTCAGGGTGCCCTCGTCCTCGCCCTTGCGCAGCGTGGCGTTGCGTTCCCCGTCGGTCAGGTACGGTCCGAACCGGCCGGATTTCAGCAGGATGGGCGCGCGGCCCTCGATCTCGAAGGTCTGGAGGGGCGGGGCGGCCACGCGGCCCTTCCCGAAGCGGGGTTGCAGGAACAGCGCCTCGGCCTCCTGGATGCCGACCTCGAACAGGTGCTCGTGGCTGGTCAGGCTGCGGCTGTCGGTGCCGCGCTTGAGGTACGGGCCGTACTTGCCGTTCAGCGCCCAGACTTCCTCGCCGCCGCTCGTGCCGACCAGTCGGGGCAGGCTCAGGAGTTTCAGGGCGCGTTCCAGGCTCAGGGTGTCCAGGTCGTCGGTGGGGAACAGGCTGGCAGTGCGCACCGGGGGGTTGGTGTCGCCCAGCGTCACGTACGGGCCGTAGCGTCCGGCGCGGGCCACGACGGGCAGGCCGGTGTCGGGGTCCACGCCCAGGGGGCGTTCGCCGCTGGGGCGGGCCATGATCTCCTCGGCCTTCCCGGCGGTCAGTTCGTCGGGGGCCATGTCCTCGGGCAGGTTGGCTTTCTGCTCGCCGCGTTCCATGTACGGCCCGTAGCGGCCCACGCGGACCTCGATGCCGGTGCCTTCCAGTCGGGGCACGTTGATGGTGGCGATGCTGCGCGCGTCGATCTCGCCCATCTGCCGGTCGATCAGGGGCCGCAGGGCCATGCCCTCGCCGTCGTCACCCAGGTAGAAGCGCCGCAGGTACGGCACCCGCTGGGCGCGGCCGCCCGCGATGTCGTCGAGGTCCTCTTCCATCTTGGCGGTGAAGTCGTAGTCCACCAGCGACGCGAAGTGGTGTTCCAGCAGCGCGCTGGTGGCGAAGGCCGTCCAGGACGGCACCAGCGCCTGCCCTTTCTTGGTGGCGTACCCACGGTCCTGAATGGTGCCCAGGATGCTGGCGTACGTGCTGGGGCGGCCGATGCCCGCGCCTTCCAGCGACTGCACCAGTGACGCCTCGGTGTAGCGGGCGGGGGGCTGCGTGTCGTGACCCTCGGGCTTGACGCTCTCGGCGGTGACGCGCTCGCCTTCCTTCAGGGGCGGCAGGGGCGTCTCGCGGTCTTCCAGCGCGGCGCTGGGGTCGTCGCTGCCCTCCACGTAGGCGCGCAGGAAGCCGGGGAAGTCGATGGTGCGGCCCGAGGCGCTCAGGGCGACCACCTCGCCCGCCTTCGTCTGTCCGCCCAGGCGCACGCGCAGGCTGCGGCCGCGCGCGTCGGCCATCTGGCAGGCGACGGTGCGTTTCCAGATCAGGTCGTACAGGCGCCACTCGTCGCCGCTCAGTTCGGCGCGCAGGCTCTCGGGCGTGCGGAAGGCACTTCCGGCCGGGCGGATCGCCTCGTGGGCCTCCTGGGCGTTCTTGGCTTTCTTGGCGTACACGCGCGGCTGCGGCGACAGGTAACTGGGGCCGTACATCTGCGTGACCTGCGTGCGGGCGGCCGTGACCGCCTCGGTGCTCAGGTTGGTGCTGTCGGTGCGCATGTACGTGATGTAGCCCTGCTCGTACAGGCGCTGCGCGGCGCGCATGGTGCGCGTGGCGGCGAAGCCCAGCTTGCGGCTCCCCTCCTGCTGCAACGTGGACGTGATGAACGGCGGGTACGGGCGCTGCGTGAAGGGTTTCTCCTCGGCGCTCGTGACCGTCAGCGGCTGCCCGGTCAGGCCGTCGGCCAGGGCGCGGGCCTCGGCCTCGCTCAGCAACCGGGCCGTCACGCCCGCTTTCAGCCGTCCGGTCAGCGGGTCGAAGTCACGGCCCAGCGCCAGCTTCTGCATCTGTCCGTCGGGGCCAGCCACGTCGGTCAGGCGGGCCGGGAAGGTCTGCTCGTCCGCCGTCTTCCCCGTGACCAGCAGGTCCCACCACGACGCACTGACAAAGCGCATGCGTTCGCGTTCGCGTTCCACCAGCATGCGGGTCGCCACGCTCTGCACGCGGCCCGCCGAGAGCTTCGGCTTGACCTTCTTCCACAGGACCGGACTGACCTCGTAGCCGTACAGGCGGTCCAGGGCGCGGCGGGCCTCCTGCGCCTCCACGAGGTTCGTGTCAATCTGGCGCGGCGCGGCAATCGCGGCCTGAATGGCTTCCCTGGTGATCTCGTGGAACACCATCCGCTTGACCGGCACCTTCGGGTTCAGTTCCTGAAACAGGTGCCACGCGATGCTCTCACCCTCGCGGTCATCGTCGGTCGCCAGGATGATCTCGTCCGCCTCGGCCGCCAGCTTACGCAGTTTCGCCACGTGCGCCTTCTTCTCGGGCGACACGACGTACAGCGGCTGAAAGTCATGCTCGACATCCAGACCAAGGCGCGCCCAGGCTTTCCCCTTGTACTTCTCCGGGATGTCCGCCGCACTTTTCGGCAGGTCGCGGATGTGCCCGATGGAAGACTCCACCGCGTACCCCTTTCCGAGGTACTTCTCGATGGTGCGGGCTTTGGCAGGCGACTCGACAATGACAAGGGTTCTGGGCATAAGTAAGGTCTCTTCCCCGTGAGCAGGGTCCCGTGAGCAGGGGCTCCCGTAATCAGAGGTACGGGCCGAGCGTAGCACGCGTTCCCGTTCACGCTCCGGCACAGGTTCCACACTGCCACGGAAAATCACTGCCACGGAAAGTTCCGCCCGGCCACTGAACGCCATGCCCGGCCACCGGCCCTCAAACCGTCAGGCTTATCATTTCCTTCATGCTACGCTGCCGCTGATGCGTTCCCGGGGCGCCACCCTCACCCTGCTGCCACTGGCCGTGGCGGCCCTGCTCGTTGCAGGATTCGTCCTGACACCCAACCTCCGCGTCCCGAACGCCACCACCCCCCACCCCACCCTGGTCGTCCTGGGCGCCGCGCAGTACGCCGGGAAACCCAGCCCCGCCTTCCAGCGCCGCCTGGACCACGCCCTGACCCTCTACCGCGCCGGAGGCGTGCAGCGGGTCGTCGTCACGGGCGGCCGCCGCGACGGCGACCCCTACACCGAAGGCGGCGTCGGCACTGCCTACCTCGCCCGCCACGGCGTGCCCACGGGCGACCTGATCGCCGAGGAACGCAGCCGCACCACCGTGCAGAACCTCCAGAACGCCCGCGCCGCCCTGCCCCCCCACACCCCCCTGACCCTTGTCACCGACGAGGCCCACGCCCCCCGCGCCCTCGCCCTGGCCCGCGCCATCGGCCTGAACGCCAACGTCAGCGCCAGCCCCCTCAGCCCCCAGGTAAACCGCTCGTACCTGCTGCGCGAGAAAGTCGCCCTGGCCGCCTACTCCCTGATCGGCATCCGACTGTAGCCGTGAAGGTTCGCTGGTACGCCCTCAGCGGCCTGCTGCTACTGACCAGCGTGGCCCTGCTCAGCCAGCAACGCGCAGCAAAGGCTGAACTCACATTGGTGACATTCAGGAAAAACGGCGTTCAGGTTGCCGTGCTGGCCCGCCCGACCGGTGAGCAGACGGTGGCGATCACGGCAGTCTTTACGCCCCAGCCCGGGTTCCACATGTACAGCGTTGATCTGCCTGCAGAGGGGATCGATGGTCTGGGTCGCCCCACCCGATTCGAATTGGCGGCTCCATCCACCGGAGAACTGTCTCCGCAGTTCACAGTCACGCCTGAAGAGATTCACGTGGTCTCCGCCGCAAGCCCCGAGCCAATGCCTGTCTACCCTGCCGGGCCAGTTCGCCTTACCCGGCAGTTACGACTGGACTCGACGTCATCTGCGGTCACCTTGGACGCCCGGTTCAGCTATATGAGTTGTGACGATGCCCGTGGTTGCACTGTGCCTGTCCGTGACCACCACGAACGTATCGACCTCAAAGGAATCCGATGAATAAGACCCTGCTGACCCTGACCACCCTGACCCTGCTGGGCTGACCGCCTGACAGATTTTATGAGATGAAGTGAAAACTGACGTGCCAGCCGTTCTTGAGTGCT
>NZ_BMQM01000022.1 GCF_014648115.1 Deinococcus seoulensis | reverse complement strand
AGCATGGTAACGGCAGGAGTGCCCGGCCGGAAGCCGGGCACCCGAGCGATCGCTAATCACAGACGAAACTCCTTGGGTGGGGCGAGAGGCGAGCAGAGGGGACTTCACTGCAGGTACAGGCGCGCGGCTTTCGCGCGGATGGGCGCGGGGAGCGTGGCGGGACTGCCGCTGCTGTCGGGGAGCAGGGCCTCGTGCACGTTGCCGGCGACGACCAGGCCGTAGCCGCTGATGCTGTCGCTGGTGGAGTCCTCGCGCGCGTCGCTCATCAGCAGCAGAGTGTCCGCCGTGCCGTCAGCGGGGACGATCTTGCCGGCGGCGAGACTGACGGCCGTGCCGCTGGGGATCAGGCGGCGGCCGGCAGCGCCGAACTTCGCGTCGGTGAAGGCCGACCAGTGCATGGGGGCGCCCAGGCCATGCAGGTCGAGACTGTGGTAGTCCGCGATCCAGGCGGGGGTGGAGAGGGTTCGTTTCTCGCCGCGAATGAGGGCGGCGCTGCCGAGAAGCAGCGCCGTCAGGGGCAGAAGCAGGTTGCGCATGGGGGTGTCCTTTCCCGGCTCAGCTGGAGCGCGGGCGGGGATGGGCTGGTGTCGGGCCGCGGGGCTTACTTGGCCGCTGCGGGTTGCAGCGGGTCGACGTAACCACCTCCTTCGCCGGGCTTGAGGATGTCCGTCAGCCAGCTGCCGCCGGAGCCGCCCGCGTTGCTGCCCGTCCCGCTCCCGGAGCCGCTGCCCGCGTCCTGGCGGGCGTAGGACGCGCCGGCGTTCCCGCTGCCCCCTTCGGACTGCAGAGCCACCAGGTAGTCCTCCCAGTGCTGCCTGGCGTAGGTGGCCAGTTCGTGCTCGGCGCCCTGGGCGTCCTTGACGTACGCGACCTGCACTTTCTTTCCGTCACGTTCGACCTCGCGGCTGGGCAGCAGGGTGAGACCGTCCGCCTTGACGCGGTCCCCCAGGACCCTGGGCTTGTAGCCAGCGTCGCGTGCGGCCGTGTGGAGGGTGTCCTTGAAGCGCAGGTCAGTCAGTTCGGCGCTGTCCTTGGTGCCCTGATCGAGCCTGGTCTTCACTTCTTCCGGGGTACCCAGGGCGATGAAGGCCTCATAGGCCTTGGCCTCGTCGGCGGTGAGGGCGCGCCCGCCCTGCGGCACCTGGCCCACGGTCAGCGTGTCGATCTTCCGGTTGGCGGCCGCCAGCTTGCTCACCAGGTCGGCGTGGGAGGTCTGGGCGTGTTCGGTGGCCAGTTTGGCGCGCCACTCGGCCTCGGACAGGCGGCCGTCGTTGCCGCTGCCGGTGCCGGGGTTGTTCTCGCCCTCACCACGCGTGGCGACGGCGTTGGCGAGCAGCAGGGCGGTCAGGGTGAACAGGTTCTTCTTCATGGGGTTCCTCCGGTGGGCGGGTAGGCGTTCAGGGTCAGCGGGGCGAGCATTTCCACGCGGTGCGCCTCGCCGTACTCACTGCCCAGGAATGCCGTCCAGTTGCAGTCGAGAGGCGTGGGGAAATTCGAGTCACTCACGTGTACGGTGTTCTCGTCCGGGTGGATGGGGATGGCCAGCGCCACCTGGTGCAGCCAACCGGGCGTACCGCCGGGAATGCTGACCAGCAGCGGCGCGTGCCGTTCGCCGGTGGCGTTGCTGGCCGTGAAGCGGGCGCGTAGGCCTGTCCAGAACTCGGCGGGCGTGCCGGGCAGAGGCGGCTCCGCGCAGAAGAGCGTGAAGGCCATCAGGCCCCGCTCGGCGAGGCGCACGTAGTAGCGGGGCGCACTGGGGTCAGGCAGGTGCTCGAGCAGCGTGGCGTCCCCGGTCAGGGCGTGCACGCTCAGGTACAGGCACCCCAGTTGCGTGTCCTGCGGGTAGTGGTGGAACTGCATCAGTTGCCTGCGGGGACCCGTGGGTTGAACTCCGTTTGCGGGACCTGAATGAATTTCAGCGCTTTGCTCGACATGGGCGGACGCACCTCCAGGGCGGCATGAAAAAGCCCCACACAGCGGTGGGGCGGAGCGGGATCAGGCGATATGGGAGTGGTGCGAGGGCCCCTGGGTGGGCGCCTGGGGCGTGAGGATGCTCAGCTCAGTTCTGCAGAGTGGCGGTGCACGTTCCCTTGGACGCGGTCTTGTCCGTGACAGAGCTCATCATGAGCTTCATCGATTCGAATCTTCCGCTGAATTGCGTCACACCCTCTTCAACCTTGGGATCGTCGACCGTGCACGTATTGGGAAGGTTGCCAGATTCTGGCAATAAAAAGGAGAACATCAGTAGACCTCCTGCGAAAGTCCCTCTGGTGCTTGAACTTGCGCGCAGATTCCTCCTCGCCGGCAACAACAGCGGAAGGGTGGGATGCCTCGAAAACCCACTTTCGCAGGAGGTCTATTCTATCTTGCTTGATATATAATGCTTTCCCATACGGATATCACAGATACTATAAATAAAGCCAAGGTTAATATCAAAATAAATATGTTGATTAATTTGGCGATCACGGGCGGAACCTTGATTTCTCTCTCTAAAAAGACACTGATAGGATTTGTAGGATCTGGATTTTTACCGAAGTATAAAGCCACCCCGAAAGCAACGGCAAAAATAGAGAGTATTAGAGTTACTATAAAGTTAATCACGTCTTTCACTTTTCATTCACCATCCACGGTTCGGCTAGGCGATACGGATCTTAAAATTCGCTAACAGAGCTCAATCTTACCCGACAGAATGCCTCTGCATCTCCTATTGATACCGGCGTAAGTTAACATATTGCCCACCACTCCCCTGGGCTGAGAGGATGCTGTCCAAGATGCTTTGCGTGTCAGCACGGTTGACGCAGATTTACGCCAGTACCCATAAGGGAATTTCACAGAAAGTCTCTTTGCCTCTTGAACATGCGCGGGGATTCCTCTTCGCGGATAACAGCGGAGAAGCGACGCAGTTGAAAATTCACTTTCGCAGGAGGTCTAGTGAGGCTGGGGTGTACTTATCCCCCTGGCGGTACTGGATTCTTCCCTGGAAGGCAGATCCTTTTTCTGCTTTGTTGAACTCTATGTATTCTGCCGCTTTTCCCGATCGGTCTGCTTGAACCGCTTCGATGGTGAGCGTGTACGTCATGGGCTCAACGCCAGGAATGTCACCTCTGATTAACCACTGCTGTCCCTCTTGAAAGACTTGAGGAGTGGACGCCTGGCTGGGTGTGCAGGCTGCCAGGAGAAGTGTCGGGATGAGCAGGGGAAGGAATCGGTGCGCGGGCATACCTGAAGGTAGCGAAGATCGCCACGCAAAACTGCCCATATGAGCGGCGGCAACCGACCCGCCATGCGCGGAGCAGTCGGCCCGCACTGACGACCGCACTCCAGACTTGAAGATGGCGTGCTTCACGGCGCCTCTGGTGTGCTGGGCGCGCGTTCCTTCTCGATCTGCGCGTCTTCCTGGGCGGGATCGTCGATGTCCTGCCGTTGCCGGGCAGTGGCTTTGCTGATCACGCCGGCCGCAACGTCCTCCCGGTCGGCGCGGCGGTCTTCGGGGCTGGGCGGGATGACACGGGGCCGGACGGTGCCCTGCACGTCCAGCTGCGCGTAGCGGCGCGGCTGGTTGGCCAGGGCAGCGACCAGCGCGAGAAGCGTGCTGATCACGCCTTTCACGGCGTTCTGGGCGAGCGTCACGGTGTCCTCGCGGGCCGTACCGAAATCGGCAAGTGCCACCTCGCGGCTCCGGCCGGACGCCGTGGCGTCCTTTCCCATCAGCACGAAGACCTGCCCCGCCTCGCTGTACATGTTCAGCTGGCTGTGCTCGGCTGCGGTGACCAGGGCGGCCGGGCTGACGGGTTCGAAGCGGCCGTACTCCGCTCTTCCGAGCGGCTCGTCACCGAGGTACTTGCCCTGCGTGTCCGCTTTCCGGTATGTGGCCTGCCGCCAGAGGATCATGCTGCCCGCGCCAGTGCGGGGCGCCTTGTACACCCGGCGGGTCTGCCCGGGCCTGTCCGGGTCCGGCACGACCTCGTAGGGCGGTTCGACGTTGATGCCGTAGTGTTCCAGGAACCCGGCGAGTTCGGTGTTCCGCAGGATCATCGTGCTGGTGGTGTTGTACGCCATCTGGTTCTGCAGGAACTGCGGCGTGATCAGCGGGTCGGCGGCGAGTTCCAGGTAGTGGACGTGGCCGCCCAGGTCGAGGGCCACACTCGCGGCTTCCTGCTGGTCGCCGCGCAGGACGCGCAGGTGGGTGAGGCCCGTGTCGTCAGCGACGCTGCTGACTTCCACGCAGTCGCGCTGCGCGGAGTCCTGGTAGGCGTACACGGCGCGGCGGTTCAGGGTGTCCGGGTCTTCCCAGATGCGGGCGTTCTCCGGGTGCTCCAGGCATTCGAGGCGAACGTAGCGGGCGATGTCGGCGGGCTTAACGTCACCTTTGACTCGCAGGATTCCGTCCTGGCTGGCCTGGAACAGTCCACTGGCGATCCGGAAGCGCAGCACGCCGCGCCCTTCGCGCCGCGCGAAGGTGAGGGCGCGCCGGATGGCCTGTTCAGTGCTGGCGTTCCACCAGCTGCTGGCCAGTGCGTCGGCTTCCCGCTCCAGTTCCGTGCGGGTGCCGTTCTGGGCGGGCCGGTTGGAGGGCTGCATCAGCGTCCAGCTTATGCGGGCGCTGCTGCTGTGCACGTCCCGGCGCACCACTTCCCGCAGGACGTTCGTGCTCGTAAACGACCGCCGCAAGGCCGTCTGGAATTCCGTCACGACGGCCTGCGCGCGGCGCTTGTCCGCTTCGGTACCCTCGTCCGGGACGTGCACCATCGGGCCGCGCCAGTAGTCAAAGTTCATCTCCCCGCCGCCGATCGGCGCGCCGAGGTGATGCCCGCTGTACATGTGCCGCGCCTGCTGCGCCGTGGCGTTCAGGCTGCTTCTGGCGGCGTCACGCAGTTCGCCCAGGCTGGCGGTGAGCAGGTTCAGGGTCAGGTACTTCATGCTTCACCTCCTCTAGCCGGTCCAGCCGGCCCAGCCATACGCACCGGTCTCTTCTGGCACTGGTTCGATCTCTTCTTCGAGCATCAGTTCGGTCAGCGCCCACACGAGGGCGTCCATCCGGTCGGGGGATTTCTCGCCGGGAACCCAGGTCGTCATCTGCCCTTCCAGGTCCGGGAACACACCCACGTGATGCACGAGGCCCTGCTCGTACAGCGTGCTGATCGGCTCGGCCCGCGTGTGTTTGCCCCGACTGGCCCAGACGGGCCTGACGGGCACGCGCCGGTCGACGGTGCTGATGGTGTGCGTGACCATGTCCCCGCCGTTGTTCTTCTCGGGGACGATCGCGTCGGCGCGGTGGTAGTGGTACGCGTCGATGCTGGTCTGCGCCCACTCGCTGGGGCTGAAGTTCCCGGACAGGTCACCCAGGACGTACGCGCGCCCGGCGGCGTCCTTCCCGGCGACGATGATCCCGGTCTCGGCACTGTCGCTGCTCTGACTGGCCTGCGGATCGATCGCCACCACGATCCGGATGAGGTCCGGCAGCTCCTGGAACGTCAGGCGGAAGCGTTCGCGGTTGAACATCGCGTACTTCCACAGGGCGCCCGGCGTGTCCTCGAGGAGTTCACCGTCCAGCTCCTGCCGGCCCAGGCGCGTGCCCTCGTACTTCCGGATCACGTTCCGCCTGAACGTCTCGGACAGGTTCCCGAGGTTCTCGCTGGTACTTCCACCTGTCAGGACCGTCCCGTCATCTTTCCTCAGCTCGCGGATCAGGCGGTTCGGGCGGGGCGTGCCCGTCATCACCACGCGCGGGTCCTGCCCGAGACGCAACCCGAACAGCAGGTTCGACCAGGTGGTGTCCTCCCCCGTGCCCCGGTCCGCGTCGTTCCACGTGGCGGGTTCGTCCCCCCACGCGCCGTGATGCTGCGGGCCGCGGAGCTTGCGGGGCGTTTCGCTGCTGTAACACTTGAAGCGCGCACCGTTCCGCAGGTACAGCTCCCCCAGCGAGCGGTTCCAGGCGGTGTCCACGGATCCGCCGCGCAGCTCAGCTTCATCCAGCACGCTCAGCAGGCCCGACTCCCCCTCTACCATCACGTCCCGGGCGTCCGCGGCGGTCTGCGCGACCAGGGCGAAGCGCCCGCGGGGGGTGTCCCGCGCCCACTGCGCGATGGTTTCCGCGCCGGTCCTGGTCTTCCCGAACCCTCGCCCCGCGAGGATCAGCCACACGAACCAGTCCCCGGCGGGCGGCAACTGGTTGAGACGGGCCGTGGCGAGCCAGGCCTGCCGGCGGGTGAGGCCGCTGCGGGTCCTGGGTGCTTTCGGGGTGAGGCGGGCGACGCGTTTCTGGGTGGCTTTAATCCGCGTCACCATCTCCAGCATCGTTCACCTCCCCCGCCCCGAGGACGTCCCGCGTGATGGCGATCTCGCTGAGGGCTTTGATGGCTCCGGTGACGGCGCTGATGGTGTCGGCGCTGCTGCCTTCGATGCCGCGGATCATCTCGCCCTGCTTGCGGATGGCGACGGTCAGGGTGAGGTTGAGTTCGTTCGCCCAGTTCTGGGTGGTGACGGTGCGGGACAGCTCCGCGTAGAACCGCGCAAGCTCTTCGTCGGTGTTCAGGAGCTTGCGGTAGTTCTGCAGCGTCCTGAGCGCAATTCCGTGACTTGCGCAAGCGTGCGCGTCTCCCTGGAGGGCGGCGTCGACCAGGGCCCGCGCGGCGCGGAGGTTGTCTCGTTTCGGGGTTGCCATGGGTCACCTCCCTGGGTGGCGCGAAGCTGGGCATGTGCGGCGTGACGGAAACGGTCGGGAAGCCAGAATGACGGCATGAATACGGTGATCGGTGGTGTCAGCGTCAACGGCTGGGGCGGGTACCGCTTCACGCGGCAGGGGGCCATGATCCTGCTGGAGACGAATACTTCCCGGATCGCGTTGCCGGTGAACACGCTGAACGCCGTGGCGTACACGCAGGTCCGCAACCCAGCGTTCCTGTGGGCGGCCGCAGCGTGTTTCCTGCTGGGCCTGACAGCCACGACCGACGTGCGGCCCTCTATCGGGGAGTACGAGATCGTGGACTGGTACTGGTGGATGTTGGGATCAGGCGTGCTCGTGGCGCTGTACTACCTGTTGACGCGCGCAGCGGTCGTGATCACATCCGGGTCGTACCACGCGGTCCTGAGGGGCACACCTACTGTGATGCAGGAGGTTTTCCATAGTTCAATGCCCTCTTGAGGGCCGCACCCAACTCCTCGGCAGCGGGGATTCAGTGCGTCAATTTGGGTCACGGTGATCGCCTCCAGAGGGGTACGGTGGGGTATGGAAGATTTCTACAAAGGCTTTGCTATTCGCGTGACAGGTACAGCTCAAAGCGGTTTTACTGCCGCCTTTCAAGAGAGAGGGCACCCAGCAGCCACTACTGGCCGATTGGACAACCTGATCTCATTTGAGCCAAATCAGTTTTCAGACGAGCGGCAAGTGATTGATCGAATTAAGGCTCACATTGATGGGACTGACCCGCTGCCTCAGCGCGTCTGATCACTGGCACTTCCCCAATCTCCGGGACGTCCCCCTGCCAGCACTGGGGCGTGAAGCCCAGCAGGTCTGGCAGGTAGAAAGGCTCCCGGACGGGCGGGAACACGCGGGACCTGGGTTCCGGCTGTGATGGGGCCTGGACGAACTTCAGGAGGCGGGTGCGCCGGGCGGCCCGCTGCTGCGCTTTCTTGGACATGAGCGGACCACCTCCGGGGCGGCATGAAAAAGCCCCACGCGGCGGTGGGGCGGCCCTTCCGCCTTCACTCGGGCGGGTCTGCATTGTTGGGTGACGTGATGGTAACGCGGCGCGTGTCACAGGCGCGTCACGCTTTTGGCTGATTGAAGTGGGGCAGCAACGTGTCGCCGTTCAGGGTGTGGGCGTGAAAAAGCCCCGCGCTGGGCGGGGCGGTGGTTACTTGAGCACGCAGCCGAAGGTAGCGGTGTAGCGTTTCCCAGAAGCGTTCACGTTGACGATCTGCATGTAACTGTGGTCCTGGGCGAGGTAGATCTCGCCTCCTCCGTCTGGTGCGCGGCGGAGTTTTGTTGGCGTGAAGCCCAGACGGTTATACGTCTCCAGTACGTAATTCACGGCATATTCAGTCGCTTGTCTGCGCTTCGCTTCTGTGACGTTTGAGGGCACTTCCTGGAGGGTATAGCCGTATGTGGCGCAGGTTTTGCCAGTGAAGGCCTTGGCGTTGCGGGCGATGGCCTGCTGCTGCGCGGGACTGGCGGGCAGCATGCCGGGAATGGACTGAGCGTAAGCGCTTCCGAGGGTGAGGGTGTCAGCGAGGACGAGTGAGCGCATAGGCCAGGGTAACGCGTGGAAGGATCGTGGATGGGTGCAGGTATGGCGACGCGACAGGGGGCACGTTCACGTCCACGGTCCGATTCCTAACGAAAAACCGCCCCGGTGGGCGGCTGGTGTTGACGTGTGGTGGAACTTAGCAGAACCGTACCAGTTTCAGACAGAAACAACAACTGGTAAGCCAGCAAGTTCGGCCTGCACGTGCTTGAGTGGCCGCTCCGCCTGCACGTCCCCCACGCGGACGGCCAGGGTCAGGACGGCCACCGCGTACCGGACGGCACCTTCTCGGTTGGAGGACCAGCTGCCGCCCCGCAGGAGGCTCTGCATGCACCCGTGGTCGTGGCGGCGCAGGCGGTCGAGCATCCGCCCGAGCTGCACGGTTTCCGGGACGCGGCTGGTGGTCATGTCCGTGATGAGGCGGCCCACTTCGGCTTCACTGATCTCCCCTGCTGGGGTGCGCAGGTAGGACTTCCGGGGTGGTCCTCCGTCGCCCATGGTGAGGGGGTCGAAGGCACCCTGGTCGCGGAAGGGAGCGTAGCTGATGTTCGGGAGGACGTCGGGGTGGTGGACGTCCCAGGTGTGCAGCGCGGCGTACCACTGCTGGGCGTACTGGCGGGCGTCCCGGCGTTCTGTGCGCAGGGCGGTAAGGCGGCGGATCTGTTCGCGGCCACGGTTGATGGTGATGGGGGGTTTTGGTTTCCGGCCGGGCATCTTCACCTCTGGGTGGGGAGTGGTCATGGGGTCTTCGGGCGGGGTGCGGGATGCGCCTGGTGTGTCGTGTGGTTGGTGGTCGTCACGGTCTCGCCCCGGGGGGTGTGGTTGTGGGGGACGTGCAGGTGTTCGAGCGTGTCTTCGCCGGTGGTGGTGAGGGTGTAGCGGTACGGGTCGGCCTGCCCCCCCTGGCCTTGGCGTGTGAGGAGCGTTCCGGCGTGGAGGGTGGCGGCGGCGTGGCGGGCGGCCCGCTCGTCGGCATCCGGGAACTGGCCGCGCCGTTGCGCAGTGTCGAGGAGCTGCGCGGCGGTGCGGGGTTCGAGGCTGGAGGCGGCGAGCAGCGCGGCGGGGAGGGTGCCTGCGTGGATGGGAGTGTTTTTCGGGTTCTTTCGGGGCATGGCGTTACCTCGCTGGGGCGTAGAGGGTGCGGCCGAGTGGGGTGATGGCGACGTGCACGTGCCCGCCGGGGGTGACGGGGCCGCGCGTGATGCGTAACTCGTCGACCAGGGAGTCGTCGGCCCAGACGTGGGCGTGGGTGAGGGCGTCGAGGCAGGCTTTGGCGTAGTTGTCCACGTCGAACTTCCGGCGGGTGGGGCTGTGGAGGGTGAGCTGAACGGCCAGGCGTGCGCCGGGTGGTGCGTGGGGGTTGTTCAGGGCGTGGATGACGTCGCGCACGGCGCGGCGGTACGCTCTGCCTTCCTGGCTGAGGAGGATGCGGGCCTGTGGCCGGCGGTCCTTGCCGGTGATGACGGTGGCGCGCCAGATGCTGTTGAGGCTGGGTGGGAACGGCAGGGTGAAGGTAAGGGTGGCGTGGGGGGCCTGTTTCTGGTCGCTCGCGTGGAAGGCGACTGTCTGGACGGGCGGCGCCCTCACTGGGACGGGCGCAGGGGCTGCGTCCGCGGTCAGGCCGAGTCGGGTGCGGGTGGCGTCGCGCACGGCGGCGTCTGGGATACGGACGAGGTACGCTTCGGCGGCCTGCCGGGTCGGAAAGGGGTTCATCCTCTGACTTCCTCGGCGAGGTTCAGGACAGCTTTCTTGAGCCAGTCGGCGGGTTCTCCGGAAGCGATGGTCGTGTGGGTGTGCGTGTCGATCACGAGGGTCTGCGCTTTGGGGTTCCCGCTGGGGTCGCGTTTGATGACGATGCGGAGTTCCTGGGTGTCGGTGAGGTGCTGCTGGGCGTAGGTGAGGCACCAGTCGGTCCAGCCTCCCCTGCCACTGCTGTTGGCTTGTAACTTGCTCTCTTCGATGTGCTGCTTCTGGCGTTGGAGGCGTTCGTGCGTGCCGGTGCTGACGTTCTCGGCGATGGCGGCGGCGCGTTGCTCGCCGGTCAGGGTGTGCAGGGGCACCTCGGCGCCCGTGTCGGGGTGCTGGACGGTGGCGTGCGCGTCGATGCTGGCCGCGACCTCGGCTGCCGCTTTGACCTGGCTGGTCGTGGGCTTGTCGGTGCCGGTGGCGGTTTTGAGGTACCGGGCGACCGCCACGATCTGCTCGGGTTCCAGGTGCTGAACGACCTTCGCCGCTTCCTTCAATTCGCGGGCCTGCCGTTCGTTCTCCGGGTGTAAACCGATGGTTGACAGGGCGTGCGTGGTTTCGGCGGCGTCGATGAGTTGCTGGGCGCGCTGGCGGGACCAGCCCCACACCTGCTCGCAGTAGTCACCGAAGGTACGGTGCGCGGCGCGGTAGAGGCGCTGGTCCCGGATAGTCAGGAGGGCTTCTCCGACGGTCACGAAGCCGTTCCAGCCGTCGCGGATGGTGCCTTCGAGCTGGGTGAGGGTGGTCTGCTCGTGGGTGGTGAGGGGTTCAGGGGTGGGGTGGGTCATCAAGGGTCACCTGCGGGGGCCGCGCACCTGGCGGCCCCGTGTGTCTGGTCAGTCGGCGGCGGGGTCGGTGTCGCCCAGGGGGAACGGAAGGTCCTCGCCGGGTTCTTTCGGGTGCAGGGGGAGGGTCAGGCGGGGCGGGACGGCGTTCAGGGCGGCGGCGAGGGCCTCCCAGTGCAGGAGCAGCGTGTCGCGCATGCTGGCGAGGTCCTGCTCGGGGGTGGTGGTGTCGTCGTCCCAGTCGCTCGGGTCGATCTGGATGAGTTGCAGCAGGGTGTACACGCCCGCACGGTCCGCCTGGGCGACCTGCGCGGCCACGCGGTCGTACGCTTGGTTGCCGGGGGTGGGGGCGTCCGCCTGGGGCGCCTCCTGCGGCGCGGGGGTCAGGAGGGGCTGGGCGCCCAGGTCGGCCATCAGCTGCCCGTGGTCCTGCTGGAGCTGCCGGTTCGCGGTAAGTTCCGCGAGGATCTGCGCGTCGGTCTGTTCTTCCAGGGTGGGCATGTCCCCGACCGTGCATTCGAGGCTGCAGCTGGCTTCGAACAGCACGGCGGACGTCAGGCCCGCCTGCTCCAGCGCTTCCTGGGAGACGCGGGTGGTGAACTTCGTCTTCGGTCCTTCCGCGACGGTGGTGAGGTTGCCCTGGAGGGTCGTGGTGATCAGGATGCCGGGCAGGTGCTCGCCGGACAGGCGGGGGCAGATTTCGAGTTTCAGGCCGCCCGTGTCGGCCGCGCCGAACAGGACGTGGGCGTGGTCGAGTTCGAATTTCCGTTCGGGTCTGGCGCCGAGCGTGAAGGCCCATTTGATGTCGTGGACCCAGCCGATCTCGCGGACGTCCCGGGAGGTCAGGCCGAGGAATTCGAGACTGTAGATGCCGTACGTGCGGTGCGTGGTCATGGGTGGGGTCCTCCTGTGGGGGTCAGCGGGGGCAGTGGTGGTGAACGGGAATCCAGACGGTCACGTCGCGCCCGGCGGGGCTGACGTGGTGGTACAGGCGGGGTTCCTGGCCGCACCTGGGGCAGGTGGCGGAGGCGGCGCGGTTGAGTTCGAGGGGACCGTCGGGCGCGGCTCCCAGGGCGGCGGCGAAGGTGACGGGGCGGCCGGCGCGGCGGTCACTGGAGTACACGGGGGACCTCCACGGGGGCGCCGGGGAGGGCGGGGGTGCGGGCGGCGGCCTGCTGGGCGAGTTCGGACGTGTAGCGGGTCACGAATTCCTTTTTCAGGAAGTCCAGTTGCTTCGTTTCGACGTGCCCGAGGGGTTGGCCGTGCGTGACGGAGTTCAGCAGGCGCCGCTCGAGGCTGCCGGGTTCGGTGATCTGTTCGCCTCTGCGCATGCGGTCCATGCAGGTGTCCCAGGCAGCGATGGCTTGCAGGTGGAAGCCCTGCGAGCCGGTGCCGAGGTCAATGAGGCGCTGGGGGCTGGGGAAGAACGTGTCCAGGCGGAACGCGGCGCGGCAGGCGTCCGTGAACTGCGTTTCGCTGAGTTCGGCGGTGAGGATGTTGCGGTAGATCTTGACGGTCTGCGCGTTGTGCTTGCGGCTGAAGCGGTCTTCGAGGACCGTCCACGCGGCGGCGAACTGGGCGTCAGAAAATGGCACGGGTGTCCTCCTGCAGCGCGGCGTACACGTCGCTCGCTCGCTGCGCGGCCTGCTCGTTGGCGGCCTGCGTGGTCTGGGGGCGGGGGGTGAATTTCACGACGTGCGCGGCCCGGAGCGGAAAGAGTCCCTGCCAGCCGTTCTCGATGCTGGTCCGGATGACGTCGACCGGCGGGTGGCCTTCGGCGGCGAGGGTGCGGAGTTTGTTGAACATGCCGGTGGCGGTGCTGGGCGCGGTGGCGAGGCGGCGTTCGCGGCGGTACTGGAGCCACGCGGCCCAGGCATCGGTCAGGCCGGGGAGGGCGGCGAGGTCGGCGGGCAGCTCGGGCAGCGGGGCGGCCGCGCGGCGCCGGGCGGCCGGAACCTGTTCAGTGCCCGTGGTGCCTGGTTCACGGCCTGCGGGGTGGGTGGTCTGAACTTCACCCGTGAAGGGCAGGTCCGCAGTTGCCGCGACAGCGGCCTCGCCGTCAGGCGAGCACAGAACTTCCGGAAGGTCGGTGGGGGGTGCAACTTCAACCACCGGCGCGGTGTCTTGCCGCGCCTCTGCCCCCTGGGGGGTAGGGGGGTTGTTCTGTTCTTCTTTCCTTTCTTCTTTTCTTCCTTTCTTCAGGGAACCGGGAATGCTGTGCAGGTCGCTGTTTTCCGGATTCTGGGCGGGGTCTTTTTGCAGACCCTTTGCAGTGCCCTTGCGCGGGTCTTGCGCGGCCCTTGCGTCGGCCTTGCCCTGTTCCGTCCAGGCGAGGGCACCGGCCCGGACCTGCGCAGGGGTGAGTCGGCTGGCGGCGTCCGGGGCGCAGTGCAGGCCGTCCAGGGTCACGACCAGGCCCCGGTCCCGCAATCGCTCGAGGCTGCTGCGGACCGTGCGCGGGTCAATCTCCAGGGCGTACGTGAGCTGGGCGGTGGTGTAGGTGTTGTCCCGGTAGTGCCGGTAGCGGATCAGGCGCTTGAAGACCTTCGCGTCGGCCATGAGCGTCAGCTGCTCTTCGGCGTCCAGCGCCCAGTTGGGCAGCATGGTGTCCTCTCCACGCCGGAGGGTCGTGTGGACGCCGGGAACCTGGACGGCAGTCATCAGGAGTACTGCGCGGCGCCGCGCGCCTCCGTGAGGGCCTGGGCAGCCTCGTCGTTGCTGAGGGTGCTGAGCGTGCCGAGCAGGATGTCCGCCTGCGCCTCGGTGAGGTCCAGGGTGCGGACGGGGAGGGGGCTGTTCAGCAGGTACGCCCAGAGAGCGGCGCGGTCCTCGCTGCCCGTCACCCCGGCGCGGCCCGCGTGGGCGCACAGGGCCTTGCGTTGCCCGTCGGTCAGCAGGGCCTCGGCGGGAACGGGGGCTGCGTCTGGCTGGTCGGCTGGAGTGGGCTGCGGGGCGTGCTTCAGGCCCAGTGCCTTCAGGTCGGTGTGGCACGCGCGGGCCGCCTCGGTGGTGGTGCGCCAGGGGTACGCGTCGAGGATCGCCTGCACGTCCTCTGCCGGGGCGACGTTCCGGACGCGGGTGGCCATCTCCGCGATGCTGACCGCCCAGCGTTGCAGGACTTCCTCCTGCTGCGGGTTCTGGTGCGGGTCGGCCAGGGTACGGACCGGGGTACCAGCTTCCTGCTGGACCTCGCGGGTCACGTCCACCTGCCGGTCCGGGGTGGGCCGCTCTTCCCGTCCGTTCTCGGCCTGCGCCATCTCCTCGGTCGTGTACAGGCCGCTCATGTCCTGCGGGAACGCCTTACGCAGCGCGAGAGCCTCGGCCACCTTGGCGAGCATCAGGTCCGGCATCTTCGTCCACATCGGGCCGGGCCGCCCGTCGCGGTTCGTCTGCACGTACGAGTCCCAGCGTGCGACCGCCCACAGCGGCTCGCGGAAGTCACCGCGCAGCACCCCGACCTTCGCGGCCGCGGGGGGCGCAGCGTCCAGCCACACCTCGCGCCACTGCCCGTCCTTCCCGCACCAGAGGGGTCCCATCTGCCCGGCGTACTTGCCGCTGCGTTCCGCGATCAGGCGCAGGCCGTCGATGCTGACCTGCACGCCCATCACTTCGCGTTTCTCCCTGGCGTCCCAGCGTTTGATGGCGTAGATCTGCCGGGCGAAGGGGGTACTCTCGGCGGTATGTACTTCCTTTCTGCCGAGTCCATTCCGTCTTCCGGTGTGATCGAGGTGCCCCGGTACGGGGCCGCGTCGTCGCGTGGGAGGACGGCGGTGCTGTGCCCGGAGGGTGGGTGGGTGCTTCTGGACGTGGCGTCCCTGTCAGGGCGTGATCTGGAGTTGATGCTGAGCGTGCGTGCGCAGGAGTGGGTGCTGCGGGGGCTGGTGGCGGTGGATGTGGACTGGCTGGTGGGTGCGCTGGAAACCGTGTCGTCCGGGCCGGAACCCCGGCCGCTGGGTGTGGAGGTGCAGGACACGTGGTATTTCATGTCGCCGCTGCATACGGTGCCGACGGTGGTCGATGAGCGGTTCGTGGTGGCGGGCCTGTACCGGTAGTCCGGTCGGTAGGCCGGTCAGTACTTCCTGCCACCGGCGTCATTGATTTGGGGCATTGATAAAGCCCCACGCGGCGGTGGGGCGACCCTGTGCCGCCTTCACCCGGGCGGCTTCCGTGTTGTTGGGTACGGGCATGGTAGGGCGCCGGGTCTTACCGTGACGTCACGTGCCGGGTGGCGGCCGCTTCATGAAGGTGCGTGCGTGTGCCTGCCTGTGTGTGCCGGCGTGAGCGGTTCAGCGGTGGGTGCACCAGCCGTTCACCAGGTCGGTGATCTGCCGCAGGTGGTCGTCGAGGGTCACGCTCTTGGTCAGGTGGTGCACGCCGGGCCGGTCGATGGGCACGCCGGACATCACCGTGACGGGCAGGCAGGCCAGGGTGGGGTCGGCGTGCAGGGCGTTCAGGACTTCCTGGCCGGTCATGCCGGGCATGTACCAGTCGAGCATGATCACGTCGGGCAGGGGTTCGCAGGGGTCCTGAAGCCAGTTCAGGGCGTCCTGTCCGGTGGTGAAGGTGATCAGTTCCGTGTGGGCGGCGTGGTCCTCGAAGGCTTCCTCGGCCAGGAGAAGGTCCGCTGTGTTGTCGTCGATCAGCAGGACTCGGAGGCGGTCGGGCATGGTCTGACATGATGGCAGAGTTCTGCCGGGGCCGCGCAGAGCGGATCTTCACGTGTGACAGGGACTGCGTTTGGTTCGCCGACAATCCGGAACTTCACCACTCCTGACAACTCCACCTTCGCAGCCCATTCAACCGGAGTCCGATCAGTTGCTCTGGGTCAGTTGCTCTGTGGGGCGCGGCGTTGTTGCTTGCGTTGCTGTTGCTTGCGTTGCTGACGCTCCTCGCGCGGGCCGCGCAGGGCGAGGTACGAGAACCACAGGCCCAGGCCGATGCCCGCCGCGACCTGCAACAGAACGAAGATGCCGATGAGGGTGAGCAGGGTCATACCTCAGCGTGTCAGGGCTGCGTGAGGTCCGCATCCGCCGAACGTGAGCGGGTTCTTGAGGTACGGACCAGCGGGGGCAGCCCGGCACCGTTCCGGGGGGTGACGAGACAGACGGCAGTCCGTATCAGTCCTGGTGTTGCACGGCGTTGCGGGTGGTGCGTTTCACGCTGTACAGGCGGCGGTCGGCAGTGCCGAGCATGGCTTCCAGGTCGGGGGTGGGCGTGTCGGCCACGCCGACGCTGACGGTCACGTGCAGGTCGGGGGTCAGGGTGTGCCAGGGGTGCTGCTGAATGCGGCGGCTGAGGTCGCGGCAGGTGACGGCCAGTTCGGCGGCGGTCGCGCCGGGGCGCAGCAGGATGAATTCCTCGCCGCCGTACCGGGCGGGAATGTCGCCGGGTTGCGCGGCGCTGCGGATCAGGGCCGCGATCTGCCTGAGTACGGTGTCTCCGAGCTGGTGGCCCCAGGTGTCGTTGATGCGTTTGAAGTGGTCGATGTCGATGATCGCGCCGGCCAGCGGGGCGTGGGCGGTGGCGGCGGCGGCGAGGCGTTCGCCCTCGCGGAACAGGTGTTCGCGGTTGAACAGCTGGGTCAGGTGGTCGGTGCGGCCCAGTTCGCGGATGCGGCTGTTCAGGGCGCGGAGTTCCTGGAGGTGGGCGCTGAGTTCGGTGTTGCGGGTGCGTTCCTGCTCGGCGAGTTCCTGGAGGGCCTGGATGCGTTGCAGGACTTCGAAGCTCTGGAAGGACTGGTGGCGTTCGGCGGCGTGGCGTTCGCGGGTCAGGCGCAGCGTCTCGTGCAGGTGGTGCAGGGCGCGTTCGTGGTTGCCGAGCGCTGCGTGCGCGGCGCTGAGCTGCTCGTGCACGGCGGGGAGGAGGGTGTGGCTGCCCAGTTCCTGCGCGCGTTGCAGCGCGGCTTCCAGCAGGTCGGCGGCCTGCGGCGGGGGGGCGTGGGTGGCCAGGGCCAGGGCGGCACTCAGGTGCACTTCCGGGTGGGCGTGCTGTTCGGTCAGGGTGCGCAGACTGTCGGCGCTGTGGTGGGCGCGCGGGTCGCCCAGTGCGTGGTACGTGGCGAGCAGCGTGGCGTGCAGTTCGGCGGCCATCAGGGGGTGGCGGTGCACGCCGGGGTACGCCAGGGCCGCCTGGGCGTGGAACAGCGCGGCGTGCGGGTTGCCGCGGTGCTGTTCGGATTCGGCGAGGTTCAGGTGTGCGACGGCCACGCCGAAGTCGTACCCGAGGCTGTCGAAGGTGCTGATGGCCTCGGTGATGTGCTGCCGGGCGCGGTCCGGGTCGCTGAAGCGCAGTTCGACGCCCAGGTCGTGCAGGGCCGTGGCGAGCAGTTCCGGGTCGTGAATGCTGCGGGCCAGGGCCAGCTGTTCCTCGTAGAGGGTCACGGCCAGGTCGGGGCGGTTCAGCTGGCTCTGCAGGGCGGCGAGGATGTTCAGGCCGCGCCCGAGCCACACGCTGGGTGGCGGCTGACGCAGGCGCAGCAGGCTGCGGCTGATGCGTTCGGCTGCCTGTGGCAGGTCACCGCCGCGCCACAGCAGGTACCCGGCGATGATCCCGGCCTGCGCGTCGAGCGGGCCGCCCAGTTCGGCGTCTGCGAGTTGCCGGGCGCGTTCCGGTTGCTCGTCGCGGGCCTGCCACGCGGCCTGCATGGCGTCGTGGCCAGCGGGGGCGCAGGCAGGTGGGGAGGTCGGGTGGGTCATGCGGTTCCTGGCTCCACGATAGTTGAACTCACTTCAGAAGTCGGGGCAAAGACCCTTCATGATCGGGGGTCTGCCCCCCTCCCCCGGCTGGGGGGGATGGCCCACACCGGCCGCTGCGGTCATCCTCCGGGCAGGATCAGACGGACTCCGATGGCATGGCTTACAAAGCCGTTCCATCCGAGCGAAGCGAGAAGGAGCAGAACGGGTTCCGGACGTGGGGCGGGCGGTCAGGGGTGCGCGGCCCAGAAGGCGTCCAGCGCGGCCCTGACCTCCGGCAGCTTCTCGAAGTGCGGCAGGCCGTCGGTACCCTCGATACGCACGGCCTGCACGCCGCTCTTCTGCGTGAATTCCTGCAGGCGGTCGAAGGACACGAAGCCGTCCTGGTCGTACAGGACCAGCGTGGGTGTGTTCAGGCGGGCGTACAGGTCGGCGTACGCGTCGGGCGTGAACAGGCGGCCGCTGATGAAGTAGATCGGGGCGTACTTCGCGCCGGGCTGACGGGTGGTGTCCAGCGAGTAGTCGATCAGGCCGCCGTCCACGGGGCCCCGGAACGAGCGGCTCAGGAAGTACTGGATGCTGGGGCGCGTGCGGATGACCGCGTACAGCGGGGTGCTGAAGGTGTTCAGGCGGTCGTAGAGTTGCTGGCCGCCGTCGTCGGCGGTGGCTTCCTGGGTGCCGCCGCGCGGGTTGCCCAGGCCGCTGGGGCTGATCAGGGCGAGGCTGTGAACGCGGCGGTCGAGCAGCGCGGCGCGGGCCACGAACTCGCTGCCGAGGCTCAGGCCGACCACGTCCACGTCGGTGTTCAGTTCCCTGACCAAGGCGTTCAGGGCGGCCGTCATGAGTTCTTTGGTGTACGTGACGTCGGGGCGGTCGCTGCTGCCGAATCCGGGCCATTCCAGCGCGTACACCGGGCGGGTGCCCACGTAGGCGTCCCAGATGGGTTTCATCTCGTATGCGCTGGCGGCGGCGTTCACGCTGCTGGTCAGGACCAGGGGGCGGCCCTGGCCGCGGTCGTCGGCGTAGTACGCGACCCGCCCGAAGTCCGGGATGGTCAGGTAGCGCCGCTCGCCGCTCAGGGCGGGGCGCAGGTCCGCGGGCCGGTTGAGCTGCGCGCTCACGGGCTGGGCGGGTGCGGGGGTGGTCGTCTGGGCCAGCGCGGCGGCTCCCAGGGCCAGTCCGCCGATCAGCAGGGCGGTCGTCAGGGGGCGCAGGCTGCGGCGGGCGGGTCGCCCGGTCTGGTCAGAGGGGGTGCGCTTGAGCTTCATTCCTGTATGCTCGCCCACCGTTACGGGCGGAACTGTCCTGTCGGGTACGCTCTGCGCCGGGGGGGCTTCATGGACCCTGAACACCCTGCCCGCGTGCGCCGCGGCCCCTGACGACCACCCGCAGTGGCGCGGCTGCTCTAGACTGCGCGGCGATGCGTGCCGATCTGCTGTCCCGTGTGTTTTCGCTGCTGCCCGAACGGTCCGGCCGTCCGGAACTGACCGGGTATTACGGAATGCTGCGCGACTACCCGGCGCGCGGCGGCAAGGGCATCCGCAGCGAACTGCTGCTGGCCAGCGCCCGCGTGCACGGCGCGCAGCCGGAGGCCGACCCCGCGCCGGGCACGCCGTGGGACGCGGCGCTGTGGCTGGCCACGGGCCTGGAGATGTTCCAGAACTGGGTGCTGATCCACGACGACATCGAGGACGACAGCGAGGAACGCCGGGGCCGCCCCGCGCTGCACCGCCTGCACGGCGTGCCGCTGGCCATCAATGCCGGGGACGCCCTGCACGCGTACATGTGGGCCGCCGTTCACCGCGCGGGCGTGCCGGGCGGCATGCAGGCGTTCCTGGACATGATTCACCGCACGGCGGAGGGGCAGCACCTGGACCTGTGCTGGGTGGAAGGCCGCCGCTGGGACCTGCGCGAGGAGGACTACCTGGAGATGGTGCGCCTGAAGACCGCGTACTACACGGTGGTCGTGCCGCTGCAACTGGGGGCGCTGGCGGCGGGAGCGCAGCCGCACGCCGGGTTCCACGCGGCGGGACTGGCGCTGGGCGCGGCCTTCCAGATCCGGGACGACGTGCTGAACCTGAACGGCGACCCCGTGAAGTACGGCAAGGAGATCGGCGGCGACCTGCTGGAAGGCAAACGCACCCTGATCGTGCTGCACTGGCTGGCGCGCGCGCCGCAGGATCAGCGCGAGGTGTTCCTGGAGCAGATGCGCCGCGACCGGCCCGCCAAGGACCCGGCCGTGATCGCGCAGATTCACGGGTGGCTGCTGGAGAGCGGCAGCGTGGCCCACGCGCAGGCCACCGCCGACGCCCTGGCCCGCGAGGGCCTGAGCCTGCTGGAAGACGCACTGAGCGGCGTGCCGGACCCGGCGGCGGCGCAGGAACTGCTGGGCGTCATCCGGGAACTGGCGACCAGGGAGGCCTGAACACCGCACGGCCGTCAGTGGGGAGTGGGGGTTCGCACATCCTCCTTCCCACTGCCTACTCCCCCACTCCCGGGCGACTTCAGCGGCGCCAGCAGGGTCAGCGCAGTAGGGTCAGGGCAGCAGGTCCAGTGCGGCGTGCGCGAACACGCCGAACGCGGCGTTCAGGGCGCGGATGGCCGGGTCGATGGGTTGACCGCCCTGCAGGTACAGTCCGGCGTTGAATTCGATGCCGAAGGCGGGCACGCCGCTGCGTTCGCTGTGCGCGCGGCTGAGGGTGTCGGTCGCCCAGGGTTCCCCGATCGTGACGCGCGGGTCGGGGCTGGCGGCGATGATGGGCGCGAAGGCGTCCTGGCAGGCGCGTTGCAGTTCACTCCACAGGGCGTGCGGGAAGGTGGGCTGCGCGGGCGTGCCGGGCATCAGGCAGATGGCGGGGCGGGGCACGCCGGTGTCATTGCCCAGGGCGGGGCCGGTGGGGGCCATGGAGTGCCCCACGATCATCAGGGCCGCGCCGCGCAGTTCGGCGGTCAGCTGGGCGTCGAAGGGGTCCCAGATGCGCCGCAGCCGCGTTTCGCGCGTGTCGTCACCGGGCGTCCACCCGGCCGGGTACAGGGGCGCGCGGTCGAAGCCCATGAGTTTCAGGACGCCGTTGTCGTCGCGGTCGTCGCGTTCGCGGTTCAGGTCGGCGGCGAAGCGGCTCCAGGGGGCCTGGGCGTGGCGTGCGCCGGGCACGCTGAACAGCAGGTCCGTGTACGGGTCGCCGTCCAGGAAGATGCGGCGCAGGAACGCCTCGCGGCGGGGCGTGTCGAAGGCGTCGTCGCCCAGCATGTCGCGCAGCACGTCGGCCGGGAGTTGCCCGGAGGGGTGCGGCGTGACGATCAGCAGCCGGTCTGTGCGGGACGGGTCGCCTGTGGGGTGGCCGGGCGCGGAGGTCATGCGCGGAGCATAGCGCCGCCCGGCCCGGCCGCAGGCAGGCTCAGCGGGGCCACAGGCGGTTCATCCACCCGGCCGGGTTGGTGCCCTCGCCGCGCACGCGGATCTCGAGGTGCAGGTGCGGCCCGGCGCTCAGGCCGGTGCTGCCGACCTCGCCGATCTTCTGGCCGCGCGTGACCTTCTGCCCGACCTTCGCGGTCACGCGGCTCTGGTGGAAGTACAGGCTGGTCACGCCCGCCCCGTGGTCGATGACGACCAGCCCGCCGCGCACCGGGTAGCGTCCGGCGATCACGACCGTGCCGTCGTTCACGGCCAGCACGGGCGTTCCGGTCCTGGCGGGGTAGTCGGTGCCGAAGTGGTACGCGACCGGGCCGCCCGCCGTGTACGTGCGCGGCTGCCCGAAGGAACTGCTGGTCGGCGAGGCGCCCTTCAGGGCCGGCGCGAAGGGCCGCGTCCAGGCCTGCGGGGTGCGCCGGGCGTAGGCCTTCTCGACCAGGGCGTCCTCGGCCTTGCGGCCCGGATCGACCAGCACGCCGCTGACCTGCGGGGGCAGGTTCAGGTGCTGGATGGGCTGGTCGAGACCCACGACCGGAATGCGGCCGCGCACGAGTTCGCCGCCCACGCTGACCTCGAACACGACCGGGGTGGTCTTGCCCAGGACCACGCGGCCCGGCACGGAGTACGCCCCGGCCGCCCCGATGGGTTTCAGGACCTCGTTGGGTTGCCGGACGTCCTCGCCGATCTCGCTGGGGAAACGCACGGTGGCCTGCGCGGCCCGCGCGCCGCTGAGCTGCACGGTAAAGGCCTCGCCCATGCGCAGGCTGGCGGGCACCGTGACGTTCACGCCCGCGATACGCGCGGTGGGTGGCGTGGGCGTCAGTTGCTCGGCTGGCAGCGGGGCGGGCAGGCCGGGCCGGGCGGGCGCGGCGGCCTGACCGGGCAGGCGGAGTTCCTGCCCGACTTCCAGGGTCGTGCCGCTCAGGTTGTTCAGTTTCATGAGTGCCTCGGGCGTGGTGCCGTTGGCGCGGGAAATCGAGTACAGCGTGTCGCCGGGTTTGACGGTGTAGGCCGCCGCGCCGCCCACCAGGAGCAGCGCGGCCAGCAGCAGGGAGCGGCGGTTCATGCCCCGCAGGATAGGGGCCGAGCGTGAGAGGCACACCTGACCGGCCGGTCTACAGGTCGAGGGTGAGGGTGACGGGGCCGTCGTTCGTCAGGTCGAGGACCATGTGCGCCCCGAACACACCCTCGCCGACCGGGAGGCCCAGCCCTCGCAGCGCGGCGTTGAAGGTGCCGTACAGCGCGCGGGCCTGTTCGGGCGGGGCGGCCCCCGTGAAGCTGGGGCGGTTGCCGCTGCGGGTGTCGGCGTACAGCGTGAACTGACTGACGCTGAGGACCCCGCCGCCGATGTCCAGCACGCTGCGGTTCATCTTGCCGTTCCCGTCGTTGAAGATCCGCAGTTTGGCGATCTTGGCGGCCAGGGCGCGGGCCGTCTCTTCGGTGTCGCCGGGCGCGACGCCCAGCAGGACCAGCAGGCCCGGGCCGGTCTGCCCTGTCACCTCGCCCTCGACCGTGCAGGTGGCGCGGGTCACGCGTTGCAGGGTGGCGCGCACGTCAGTTCTGCGCCGCGCCGCCCTGCGGGGCAGCGTTCAGGCGTTCGCGGACACTGCCGATGGCGTCCGTCAGCAGGTCCGCCTCGGTGAAGTCGAGGTTCCCGCGGGTCTTCTCGGCCAGCATAGTCAGCAGTTTCAGGCTGCGTTCGGCCGTCTGGCGGGCGCGGCGTTCCTCCAGCAGGCCGTCGCGGGCGGCGCTTGCGGTGGCGGCGTTCAGGTCGCCCAGGGCCGCCTCGGCGGTCGCCTGCAATGAGTTGACAAGTCCAACGAATTCCGGGTGAGGCATGCGCCGAGCATAGCGGGCGGCGGCGGGGGCGGGTGTCCGCCCGGTGACGGTGGGAGCAGGGAGGGGGTGAGGGCCGGAATCATACGGGCTCCGTTTGTTTCGCTGACAATCCGGAACTTCACCGGATTGCCAGCTCCACGTCCGGAACCCGCCCTGCTCCCACTCGCATCCGCTCGGATTGAACGGGTTTTGCAACCCATTCAATCGGAGTCCGTATCAGAACAGGCCGGGCTGGCCCTGCATGTCCGGCGGGGTCAGCGTGGACAGCGCGGCGGGTTCGTGGTCGCCGCGCAGGACGGCCGCCGCCTCGCGGATGTCGCGCCACGTCAGGCTTTTCGGGCCGCCGGGCGCGCGGGTGTCGTGCCGCAGCAGGTACGCGGGGTGCAGCAGCGGCATCAGCGGGGCGTCGTACGTGCCGCCCTGCCCGTCGGCGTGCCGGTACAGGAACCACTGGCCGCGCAGGTCCGTGATGCGGGCGCGGGTGCCCAGCAGGTACGCGGTGGCCGTGTGCCCGACGGCCAGGATCACGCGGGGGCGCAGCAGGGTCAGTTGCGGTTCCAGCCAGTGGGCGGTGCAGGTCTGCGTTTCGGGCGGGTGCGGGTCGCGGTTGCCGGGGGGGCGGCACTTGACGATGTTCGTGATGTACGCGTCGGCCCGGTCGATCCCGGCGGCGCGCAGAATCTGGTCGAGCAGTTGCCCGCCGCGCCCCACGAAGGGCCGTCCCGTCCGGTCCTCCTGCCCGCCGGGGCCCTCGCCGACGATCAGCAGCGGGGCGTCGGCGCGGCCCTCGGCGACCACGACCTGCGTGCAGCCGGGGCGCAGGTCACAGGCGCGGCAGGCGCGGTTGCGGCCTTCCAGGTTCAGCAGGTCCGCGTGGCGCTGGGCGGCGCTGACGGGGTTGGCTGTGGGGTGAGGTGGCCCGGCGTCGGTCACGCCCGCAGGATACGGCGGGCCGGACCGTGCAACCGTGGGCGGGGGCAGCAGAACACCCCTCCAGGTGGAGGGGCGCAGGTGGGGTGGGCTGGGGGTGGGGGCCTTGGGGGGTGCGGTTCAGGGGGTGGGGGCGGCCGGGGCGTTCAGGGTGCCCAGTTTGGGGCGTTTGCTGCGGGCCTCGCGGCGGGTTTTGGGGTCCAGGCCGACCAGCAGGAAGAAGTTCTCCAGGGCGTTCTCGTGGCCCTTGATGTCCGGGTGTTCGTGTTCCGGGGTGCCGGTGGCGAAGGGCAGCGCGCGGTACAGGTCGAGTGCCAGGGCGATGACCTCGTCGGGCGCGTGCGTTTCGGCGTGCGTGCCGAGTTGCGCGTAGATCTCGCGGCGGCACTCGGCGTGTTTCAGGAAGGCGTCCGGGTGGGGTGTTTCGGCGGCGCGCAGCATGTCCTGGCGGGCGATGCGGCGGTAGTGTTTCAGGCCGGTCTGGATCTGTTCGGTGGTCATGGTTTCCTTCATGCTGTCCTCCAATGCACCGGGGGGTGGCTGGTGGCCGCGGTGGGCCGGGTGGTGGTGAGTGCGCTGCCGCCGAGTATAAGACTGCGGGGCGCGGCGCGGCGAGAGTGACCCGGTGGGGGCGTGCGCCGGTGGGTGCCGTCGGGGTGGGGAGGGTGGCGAGAGGGCTGGCCGCGCCCGGGGAAAATGGAGTTTTCAGTGACCAGTCTCATAATGAGCGTAAGATGAGAGTGCGGAAAAGTCCGCATTGCCGTTCAACCCCCACTACGGGGGGGCCGCGTCCACCTAAAGTCGTATGAGCCCCAATCTGAGAAACCTAAGACCGGGAGGCACTTCCGGCCACGTCAAGCCCACCCAAGGACCGCATAAACGCCGTATAGGCGCATACTGGGTGCCGGTTCTGACATGAATGAAGGACAAATAAATAAAGACACGCTAAACTTCAGGGGTCGATGAAACTCTCCCACGTACTTCTGACCGCCCTCGCCCTCAGCGGCGCCGCCAGCGCAGCCACGTACACCGTCAA
The DNA here is from genome assembly GCF_014648115.1 of Deinococcus seoulensis. NCBI lineage: Bacteria > Thermotogati > Deinococcota > Deinococci > Deinococcales > Deinococcaceae > Deinococcus > Deinococcus seoulensis. The sequence continues at coordinate 46,568 of NZ_BMQM01000022.1, read as the reverse complement.
ACCCGGTGACACGCTGTACTCGATCGCCAGGGCCACCGGCGTGGACGCCAGCACCCTGATGAAGCTGAACAAACTCAGCAGCACCACCATCAACGTGGGCCAGAAACTCAGCACCGGCGGCAGCGCCCCGGCCACCGCCGCCGCGCCCCGCGCCACCACCGCCGCCTCCCCCGCCCCGCGCGGCAACGGCTTCGTGCGCGCCGCCGCCACCCGCTACCTGGGCATCCGCTACGTGCTGGGCGGCAGCGGCAACGGCGGCATCGACTGCAGCAGCTACACCATGAACGTGTTCCGCCAGATGGGCGTGAACCTGCCCCGCACGGCCGCCGCCCAGTGGCGCGTGGGCAGCCCCGTCAGCCGCCGCGACCTGCGCCCCGGCGACCTAGTGTTCTTCAACACCATGGGCCGCACCGCCAGCCACGTCGGCATCTACATGGGCGACGGCATGATGGCCAACGCCAACTCCTACTACGGCAAGAGCATGATCGAGCCGCTGTTCAGCAACTCGTACTGGGCCAGCCGTTACGACGGCGCCCGCCGCGTCCTGAACTGAACGCAGCGACCGAGTTTCACCGACACCCCCCGCCCATACCGGCGGGGTTTTTTCATGGCGCACCCCGACGTGGCGCGGCCCGGCATCACAGGGACACCGGGCCGCGCCACGCCGGGCGTGGAAGCTGGGAGGGGCTATACGGATTCCGTTTATTTCGTTAACAGATCGGAACACCGCCGATCTGTTAACTTCACGTCCGGAACCCGCTTCAACTCCTACTCGCTCCGCTCGGACCCAGCGGCTTTATAAGCCATTCAATCGGAGTCGGTATTACTGACGGATGATCTGCGCGTCTTTCGGCAGCGCCTTGATGCTGGCGGCACTCAGACCGGCGTTCACGCGGTAGTTCGAGACGTTCAGGTCGGCCAGGGTCTTGCCGCCGCTGTTCAGGATCTGAATGCGGGTGGGGCGCCAGCCGGCCTCGGTGATCCACACGCGGGTGCGGTCGGTACCGCCCGACCTGGGGGTGGCTTCCAGCTGGAACAGGCGTTTCCCGGCGCTGCCGCTGGTGCCCAGCAGTTTGACGTTGTAACTGGCGAGCATGCTGGCGGTGTTGCTCAGCTGCGTGAAGTCCAGGCTCAGGCCCGCGCTGCTGGCGGCCTTCTGGGCGCTGGTGACGGTGATCTGGTTGGTCAGGAACATGTACTGACGGATCTCGTTCCTGTCGGCCACGACCACGTTGTCGGCCAGCGCGTCCGGCGCGGCGAACTGCACGCGGGCGACGTTCTGCGCGGGAATGGCCTTGATGGTCAGGTCGATCTTCTGGCTGCTGGTGTCCAGGGTGGCGTTCCCGCTGAGGCGGAACGATACGTCCCGCGCGGCCTTCTGGGTGGCGTCCACACGGCTGATGATGTCCTGCGCGGTCTGCGCCCCGGCGACCGAACCGAGGGCCAGCAGGGCGGGAGCGAGGAGGGTCAGGGAGAGCTTCTTCATGCCGCCAGTATCCCGTCCGTCCTCATGAGAAGGGGGCCGCGCGGCTGATGGGAAGTTCATGCTCGGAGCGAAAAATGCGCTGCTGGACACAGTCGAGCGGGCCAGCAGCGGCCAGCCTCTCCCCCGGCGGGGGTCAGGGTAGCGGCAGGGTGTAACCGACACGCACGCCGAAGCCCGCCTGGCCCTGGAGCGTGCGCCCGGCGCTGGCGTCCAGGGTCAGGGTGCCGCTGCCTGCCGGGAGGCTGGCGTTCACGCCGGTCCGCAGGGGCGCGCTGACCGTCCGCCACGGCTCGTACGCGGCGTACAGGCGCACGCTGCTGCCGTCGCCCAGCAGGTCCGGCGCGGACAGACTGCCGGTCACTCCGAAGCTGTTCAGGCCCGCCAGGGCGTCCACGCCCACGCTCAGGCCGTTCTCGGTGGCGTAACTGACACCGCCGGTCAGGCCCAGCACGTCCCGCCCGGCCAGCGCGCCCGCCCGCCACGTCAGCGTGCCGACCGGCTCGGTGTCCGGCAGGGTGTCGTCCATGCCCAGAGGACCGGTATCCGGGGTGTCGGCCGCAGCGTCGGCAGGATCGGCGGCAGCCTCCGGAGCGGCGGGTTCGGTAGCGGCGGTCAGGTCGGGTTCCGCCGGTTCGGGTTCCACCGTGACGGGCCGCGTCAGGACGCGGCGGCCCTCCACGCCCACGCTCAGCTGCGGTTGCGCGCCCAGTTCGCCGCCCAGCACGGCAATCAACGTGCGGTTCACCCGGTAACGGGCGATCAGCGAGGCGTTCCAGCCGCGCCCACGCAGGTCTGCCGGGGCCTGCGCGAACGGCGCGAGCGGGTCCACGTCCGTGACGGGCGCCGTGAAGTACGCGCCCGCGAGGTTCAGGGCGACCGGCCCCACCCCGGCGCTGGCGCGGCTGTCCACCCGCACGCCGCCCTGCCACGTCACGGCGAGGTCCGTGCGGGCGGTCGCGGCGCCCAGCGGCGGCAGGCTGAGGCTGCGGGCGTACCCGACCTGCGCCGCGCGGCTGCTCAGGGCGGCCGACACCTGCCCGCCCAGCAGGTCCAGGTCCGACACGCCCACGCGCCCCCACAGTCCGGCGTCCGGGGCGCGGTACGACACCCCGAAGTCCAGCGTGGCGGCCTGCGCGGACGTCACGAGCAGCGCCGCGCCGAGCGTGACGGGCAGCGAACGGAAACGGCCGGAGCGGAGGGGGGGTCGCATGCGGGCAGCGTAGCGCAGCGGCCCGGCGGCCTCCAGTCCAGATCCCTTCACGACGGGCACCTTCACCCCCGCGCCGAACCCCCGCGCCGAAGCTGACGCGCCCGGTCAGGTTCCCGCGTGCGGGGCGGGGTAGCCTGGGCTCATGCGCCTGCTGCCTGTCGCCGCCCTGAGTACCGCCGCCCTGTCCCTGAGTGCCTGCGCGCCGCTGCAACAGATCGTGCAGGTGCCGCAGGTGAAGGTGCAGAGCGTCTACCTGAGCAGCCTGACCCTGCCCGGCGGGTTCGGCCGCGCGCCCGTGGCGAACCTGACCATGAACCTGCAGGTCACCAACCCCAACCCGGTGCCGCTGCGCATGGCGAACATCGCGGGCACGCTGATCATCGACGGGGCCGCCGTGGGCGACGTGTCCTTCCCGAACGTCGACATTCCCGCCAGTGGCGTGACCACCCAGCGGGCCGACGTGTCCATTCCGGTCACGCTGAACACCGCCGCGTCGTTCCTGAAGGTCGCGCGCGGGCAACTGGTCACGTACCGGGTGGACGGGGGCTTCACCGCGAACTTCGGGCCGCTGGGCCTGCAGCAGTTCGGGCCGTTCACGCTGGCGCAGGGGCAGTGGAAGCAGGAACCCATCCTGCCGTTCTGAACGCCTGGGCAGGACCGCGCCGGGACGCTACGCTGTGCGGGTGACCGATCCCGCCCACCCCGATCACCGCACCCCCACGACGCCGGAGGCCATCAGACCGGAGGCCGTCAGATCAGACGCCAGCGACCCGCAGCGCGCCTGGGCGTTCCGGCCCGCGTCTCCCCTGCCCGGCGTGCCCGGCGGGCTGCTGTCGGGCCTGACCTTCAGCGTGAAGGACCTGTTCGGCGTGCCCGGCTGGCCGCTGCGGGCCAGCACCCGTGCGCCCGTCCCGGACCCCGGCGAGAGCGTGCTGGTGCGCCGCCTGCTGGACCTGGGGGCCAGCGCGACCGGCAAGACGCACCTGCACGAGATCGCGCTGGGCATCACGGGCGCCAACGGCTTCGGCGGGACCGCGCACCCCACCCGGCCGGAGTGCGTGCCGGGCGGCAGCAGCAGCGGCGCGGCCGTCAGCGTGGCGCTGGGGCAGGTGGATTTCGCGCTGGGCACCGATACCGGCGGCAGCATCCGCGTGCCCGCCGCGTGGTGTGGCGTGCGGGGCTTCAAGCCCACCAAGGGGCACGCCGACTGGAGCGAGGCGGGCGTGCTGCCCCTGTCGGGCACCTGCGATCACACCGGGCCGCTGGCCGCCGACCTGCACACCATCATCCGCGTTCATGAAGCCCTGACCGGGCAGTCCGTTCCCCCGCAGGACTGGGCGGGGCGGCGCGTGGGCCTGTGGCTGCCGGACGGCTGGGTCACGCCGGACGTGCACGCCGCCGTGCAGGGCGTGGCGGGCACCCTGGAGGGCCTGGGCGCGACCGTGACACCCGTGGACTTCCCGGAGGTGCTGGACGCGTACTCGCCCATCGTGCTGAGCGAGGCGGCCGCCGTTCACCGGGACGCCCTGAACCTGCCCGAACCGGGCTTCCTGCCGTTCACGCTGGCCGCCCTGCGGCAGGGCGCGGCCCTGAGTGCCGACGAGGTGCAGGCGGCCTTCGCACGCCGCGCCGCGTACCGCGAAGGGCTGGACGCCCTGCTGGACACCTTCGACGTCCTGCTGGCCCCCGCCGTGCCCACCCCACCACCCCTGACCGGGCAGGACGAGGTAGACCTGCCGGACGGCCCGGTCCCGCTACGCCGCGCCGTGCTGCGCCTGACCGCGCCGTTCAGTCTGCTGGGCGCCCCGACCGCCGCGCTGCCCACCGCGCACCACGCGGGCGGCCAGCCGTTCGTGGGCGCGCAACTCGTCGGGCGGCACGGGCAGGACGACACGCTGCTGGCCCTGGCCCACGCGCTGGACACCGCGCCCCACATCCGCACCCCGGAGCACACGTGAACCGCGCGGCCCTCCCCCTGGCGGCCCTGACCTACCTGCTGGCCGCCTGCGCGCCCGCCACGCAACCCGCCGCGCACCCCGTGTACTCGTACGCGGGCGAGGCGCGGTTCCTGCTGATCCCGCAGAAGATCCGCGTGACGTACACCGTGGACCCCGTCACGCACGAGGCACGCGGCGAGTACCGCAACCTGACCAGCGGCGGCACCTTCACCCTGCGCGGCACGCAACTGCCCAGACCCGGCGGCGCGACCCTGACCGCCACCATCGACCCCGGCGACACGCCCCGACTGAACGCCAGCCTGCTGGGCTTCGGCGTCAGCAACGTGCCCCTCAGGGCCAGCGGGCTGCTGGGCGCCACCGTCACGGACACCATCCTGAGCGGCACCCTGACCGTGAGCGGCGTGAAGCACAACCTGACCCTCCGCGCCGAACGCTGAGCGCACCCCAGCCCATCAGGCGCACGGCATCAGGCCCGCTTCATGAGGGGTGCGTACGCTGCGGCCCATGCGCCGCCACCCCGCTCCCCTCACCCTGACCGCCGCCCTGCTGCTCCCCCTGGCCCTGAGCAGTTGCGCGTTCGGCGCGTACTTCCCGCCCACCACCACCCTCGAACGGCAGATCAGCGGCGTGTACGAGGGCGTCGGCATCGGCCCCACCGGACGCGTCCCGTACCGCCTGACCCTCGGCCTCGTGGAACGCGACGCACGCACCAGCGGCAGCCTCGTGAACCTCGAAAGCCGCCGCGTGTACGCCGGAAGCGGCACCTTCAAACGCCTCGCCGACGGCACCGAACTCACCCTGAAGCTCTACGAGAACGGCACCCACCGCGCCAACCTCTACCTCGTCCGGCACGACACGGGCGGCACCGTCACCCTGGACGGCCACCTGCGCACCGTCCTCCTGGGCCGCGAAGCCCTCGCGTACACCCTCAGCCTGAAACCCGTCCCGTGAACGCCGTCAGCGCCCCTTCCCCTCAAGGCTCAGGTAGGCCGGCACGGTCAGACCACCCCGCACCCAGTTATTCAGCGTCAACCGCTGGCCCCCACGGGTATTGACCGCCACCTCCAGCTCCATCAACACAAGCCCCTGCTCCGGCGTGTACCGCACGACGGTTCCGGCTGGCACTGCGTTCAACGGTGTCTTTCCGAACCCGTAATCGGACATGAGCTTCAATCTGGAATCCGCGCAGGACTTGATGGGCGCGAGACTATCAGGGTCGAATGTCTGGTCGACACGCCTGGAAAGAGCGGCCCTGCAACTGAACAGCACCTGCACCGCCCGGTCGTCCTGCTTGGCAAGCGTCAGATCATCCGGCAGGATGTAATACACGAGACCGGCCCTGAGGTTCAGGCGGTGATAGGTAAACCCCCGACCGGCCGCACTGGTCACCTTGATCTGACCATTCCCATCAAGCCAGTTGCCCTTGACAGAGGTCTTGAGTTTGGTATTCACGACCACGCCCTCATACATGACGCGGGCGTTTTTCGCCAGTTCCAGCTTGGGATCCTGGCAGGACTTCACGGTGGGGTTCGTGAAGGTCGAAGCAATCTGTTTTTCAATTTCCAGTGCGCAGGCAGCCAGCAGTTCGATCGCGTCACGGTCAGGACCGGCAGGCATGACCGCCAGCGCAGGGGCAGCAGTCAACGTGAGACTCAGGGTCATCAGGGCAGAACGCATCATCGCCGGGCATCGTAGCAACGCCCGGTTCCCCGCGTGACCGCACCTGCCGCACCCCCAGCGCGCCCGTAACGCTGCGCTAGACTGCCCTCCGACCGCCCAGCGCGACACAGCGGGCAGGCAAAGGCCCCGGAATCCATCCGACCGGCTGAGAGGAGAGACACACATGAAGGCAATGATCGTCACCTACGGGTGTCAGATGAACGAGTACGACACGCACCTGGTCCAGTCGCAACTCGTGAGTTTCGGGGCGGACATCGTGGACAGCGTGGACGTGGCCGATTTCGTGCTGCTGAACACCTGCGCCATTCGCGGGAAACCCGTCGAGAAGGTCCGCAGTCTGCTGGGCGACCTGCGCAAGATCAAGGCCCGCCGCCCCCTGGTGATCGGCATGATGGGCTGCCTCGCGCAACTGGAAGAAGGGCAGCAGATGGCCCGCAAGTTCGGCGTGGACATCCTGCTCGGGCCGGGCAGCCTGCTGGACATCGGCAAGGCACTGGAAAGCAACGAGCGGTTCTGGGGACTGGCGTTCCGGGATGAACTGCACGACCACGTTCCGCCCGCCCCGGCCGGGCAGTTGCAGGCGCACCTGACGATCATGCGCGGCTGCGATCACCACTGCACGTACTGCATCGTGCCCACCACGCGCGGCCCGCAGGTCAGCCGCCACCCGGACGACATCCTGCGGGAACTGGACCTGCAACTCGCGGCGGGCGTGCAGGAAGTCACGCTGCTGGGCCAGAACGTCAACGCGTACGGCGTGGACCAGGGCGCCCGGCTGGGCGGGTACCCCACCTTCGCGAACCTCCTGCGACTCGTGGGCCGCAGCGGGGTGCGCCGCGTGAAATTCACGACCAGCCACCCCATGAACTTCACCGAGGACGTCGCCGCCGCCATGGCGGACACGCCCGCCATCTGCGAGTACGTGCACCTGCCCGTCCAGAGCGGCAGTAACAGCGTCCTGCGCCGCATGGCCCGCGAGTACACCCGCGAGCAGTACCTCGCGCACGTCGCGGACATCAAGAAACACCTCCCGCACGTCGTCCTTGCCACCGACATCATCGTCGGGTTCCCCGGGGAGACCGAGGACGACTTCGCGCAGACCCTCAGCCTGTACGACGAGGTCGGGTACGACAGCGCGTACATGTTCGCGTACAGCGCCCGCCCCGGCACGCCCAGCTACAAGCACTTCGACGACCTGCCCCGCGAAGTGAAAACCGAACGCCTGGAACGCCTGATCGCGCGGCAGAAAGACTGGAGCGCCCGCAAGAACGCCGCCAAGGTCGGCACCACGCAGGAAGTCCTGATTCGCGGCGACGCGCACAGCGACGGCTTCCTCGAAGGGCACACGCGCGGCAACCACCCCACCATCGTCCCAGCCGCCATCGGCGCGACCGGCCCCGGCGTGTACCGCGTACGCATCGATCACGCCACGCCGCACATGATGTACGGCACGGTCCTCGGCCCGGACGGGCAACCGCTGCCGCAGGTGCCGCGCCTGGACCCGCAGGCCGCCGCCCTCAGCGCCCCCCTCAGCATGGCCTGATCCGCCCGGACCACACGGCCCACCCTGGCACGCCCGGCGGTGGGCTGTCCTTTTACCCCTGCGAACTTCAGTGTCAAGGGAGTGTGACCTGAGTCTCAAGTTTCAGTCAGGTTGGTATCACCCGCCGGGTGGGGGCGGCAGCGCAGAGTAAGAGGCATGAAGAAACTCATGTTCGCAGCAGTCGGCCTGACCGGAATCCTCGCAGCGTGCGGAAGCGCCGGAGTCGCCCCCGATGGGAGCGGCAGTGCCCGCGTGATCGGTGTGACGACGGAATACGCCATTGACGGACAGACGGCTTTCGTTGGGTGTGACGAGATTACCAACCCCACCACTGCCACTCGTGCCCGCTCGACCCAGGTGATCGTGAAATTCGCCACGGCCGGTGAAATCACCGATGTGACCGTCAAGGTCAGGGGTCTCAATTCCAGCCAGTACGACCAGACGCAGAGCATCGGAAAACCCACCAAGGATGCTGACGGCAACTACAAGGCCATCTTCGACTTCAACTCCGCCACCGGCCAACTGCTGCCCAACAGCATCGTGGTCAGCCCGAAAGAACTGCCCGTCAAGAAAGTCAACGTCAACACGGGTGACAAGGTGCCCGGCGGCTTCTACGCCGACCTGACCCTCAAGACCTCGACGGGTTCCAGCTTCACCATCACCAGCAAGAACCTCGGTGTGACGCCCGTCTACCGCAAGTGCACCCTTGCCAACACCGCTCAGCCGCTCAGTCAGTAATTCCCAGCTTCACATGTTCAGCCCCTGCTTCTGGCGGGGGCTTGTTTGTTTTCTCAGGTTTGCTGAAGTGTTCATCACGTCCCAGTCAGGTTCAGCGGGCACAGTGAGAGGCATGAAGAAACTGGCGTTGGCGGCAATCGGGTTGACGGGCATCCTGGCGAGTTGCGGAGCGACCGTGACGGTCACGGGTGGGTTCACGCCTGGAACGGGTGCGTCGAACTCGCTTCGACTGAAAGATTTCGCTTACAGCACGCAGTACCGGACGACGACGGCGTTCACGGATCAGAACGGGAATACCGTGGCGGCAGGGTCGTACGTGATCTGCGACAACCTGAACACGGAGATGTACGTGGACCTGACGTGGCAGGGCGGCCTGAGCAAGCTGTACGTGCAGTTCGAGGGGCTGAACACGGGCGCAACCAAGGATCAGCAGTTCTTCAGTTACGGGCAGGTGGATTACAGCGGTTCGGGCCGGGCGACGAGTACCCTGGCTCCGAACACGGCGCCTCTGCGGGTGCTGACTCAGAACAAGCTGTCGGCTCAGGCGATCGTGGTGAACCCAGTGATCGTGCGGGTGAAGGGGAACACGTTCGTGCGGGTGCAGGGCGTGGATCAGAACGGGCAGTACAGCAATATCAAGGAGTCGGCGCAGGCGTTCCCTGTGGTGGACTGCCAGTAATTCTGACGGCACGCGAAGCCGCCCCCACCGTCAATTGGTGGGGGCGGCTTTACGTGTGGGCTCTCAGCTGAGGGGGGTGAGGCCCGCTTCGATCTGGGCGCGGCGGGGTTCGAGGAACGGCGCGAGGATCAGCGTTTCGCCTAAGTGGTCGGGGTGTTCGTCGACGGCGAAGCCGGGGCCGTCGGTGGCGAGTTCGATCAGGACTCCCTGCGGTTCGCGGTAGTAGATGCTGTGGAACCAGTGGCGGTCCACTTCGCCGCTGGTGCGCAGGCCCAGGCTGTTCAGGTGGGTGTTCCAGTCGTGGTACTGGTCGTCCTGGACGCGCAGGGCGATGTGGTGGACGCCGCCGGCGCCAGGGCGGGCGGGGGGCATGGCGGGGTCGATGCGCAGGTGCAGTTCGGCGTGCGGGCCGCCTTCGTGCATGGCGTAGACGTGGATGGTGCGCGTGGGTTGTTCGGGGTCGGGGTACGTTCCGGCGGGGGTCATGTGGTAGGCGCGTTCGAGGACGCGGGTGGTGGGGAACAGGTTCGGGAGGGTCAGTTCGCTGGGGCCGAGGCCGTGAATCTGTCTGTCGGTGGGGATGGTGCTGCCTTCCCAGGGGGTGCCGTGCGGGCCGCCCTGCACGAGGCTGAGGCGCTGGCCTTCGGGGTCGCTGAAGTCCAGGTGGGGGCGGCCGTGGCGGGTGGTGGGTGTGACGGTCAGGCCGTGGGCGCTGAGGTGGGCGTGCCACCAGTCGAGGGTGCCGTCGGGGATGCGGAGGCTGGTGCGGGTGACGCTGTTGTTGCCGGGTTGTTCGGGTGGGACGGGCCACTGGAAGAAGGTGAGGTCGCTGCCGGGGGTGCCGCTCTTGTCGGCGAAGAAGAGGTGGTAGGCGGTGACGTCGTCCTGGTTGACGGTTTTCTTGACGAGTCGCATGCCGAGAACGCCGGTGTAGAACTGGAGGTTGGCGCGGGCGTCGGCGGTGACGGCGGTGACGTGGTGCAGGCCGTGCGGGGTGAGGGGCGTGGTGGTCATGCCCACACTCTAATTCGTTTGACGTTAAGCGATTGTGACGAGCCGACAGCAGGAGCCACAGCCCCCGACCCTCCCCCGTGGAAAGGGACGGGCGAGCGCTCACCCACAACAGGAGAGCGGGCCGCAGGGTCACCCCCACAGCCCACTCCCGCCTGCCTGCAACGCTTACAGCACTTCAAACAGACCGGCTGCGCCCATGCCGCCGCCCACGCACATGGTCACGACCACATGCTTCGCGCCACGGCGTTTGCCTTCCAGCAGGGCGTGCCCGGTCAGGCGCGCGCCGCTCATGCCGTACGGGTGCCCGACGCTGATCGCGCCGCCGTTCACGTTGTACTTGGCGGGGTCGATGCCCAGCGTGTCCCGGCAGTACAGGGCCTGCACAGCGAACGCCTCGTTCAGCTCCCACAGGTCGATGTCGTCCACGCTCAGGCCGTGGCGTTTCAGGAGTTTCGGCACGGCCAGCACCGGGCCGATGCCCATCTCGTCGGGTTCCAGGCCCGCCACGGCGAAGCCCTTGAACAGGCCCAGCGGGGCCAGTCCGCGCTCGCGGGCCATGTCGCCGCTCATGACGACCACGGCCGCCGCCCCGTCCGACAGTTGCGAGGCGTTCCCGGCCGTGATCACGCCACCCTCGATGACGGGTTTCAGTTTGCTCAGGCCTTCCAGGGTGGTGTCGGCACGGTTCCCCTCGTCCAGGCTCAGCGTGACCTCGCGGGTGCTGATCTCGCCCGTGGCCTTGTCCTGCACTTTCATGCGGGCCGTCATGGGCACGATCTCATGCTCGAACAGCCCGGCCTGCTGCGCCGCCGCCGTCCGCTGCTGGCTTTGCAGCGCGTACTCGTCCTGCGCCTCGCGGCTGATGCCGTAGCGCTTGGCGACGATCTCGGCCGTCTGAAGCATGGGCATGTAGATGTCGGGCTTGTGCTCCATGAGCCACTCGCCGCGCAGGCGGTACTGGTTGGCGTGCTCGTTCTGCGTCAGGCTGATGCTTTCCAGGCCGCCCGCCACGAACGCGTCGCCCTGCCCGGCCATCACGTGGTTCGCGGCCAGCGCGATGGTGTTCAGGCCGCTGGAGCAGAAGCGGTTCACGGTCACGCCCGACACACTGACCGGGAAACCGGCGCGCAGCGCGATCTGCCGGGCGATGTTGCTGCCAGTCGCGCCTTCCGGGTTCCCGGCGCCCATGATCACGTCCTCGATCTCGGACGGGTCGATCCCGGCGCGCTGCACGGCGTGCAGAACAGCGTGCGCGCCGATATCGGAGCCGTGCGTGTCGTTCAGGAAACCCCGGTAGGCCTTGCCGATGGGGGTGCGGGCAGTGGAAACAATAACAGCGTCTTTCATGGTTGGAACTCCTGTGTCGGTGAGGGGGCGGGTGGGGTTATCGCAGGGTGCGTTCGCCGCTGAGCGTGCAGAGAATAGCGTGCGGGCTGTGCTGCTCGATCTGGTCCGTCAGCGTGAAGAACGCGTCCCGGTAGGTTTCGGGCGGCGCGGACGGCCCGTGCAGCGCGAACAGGTGGGTGTACGACTTTGCCTGTTCCTCGCGGGTGCCGATGCGGCGCACCATGTCGCTCAGGGCCTGCGGGTCGGTCGGCATGGCCCGCAGGGTGAACGGCGGGCGGATCAGCGCGGTCAGTCCCGGTACGTCCGACCCGGCCGGAAGCAGCAGCAGGGCGTCCGGGACGTCCACGTGGGTCAGGCCCGGCCCTTCTCGGCGTCGTACTGGGCAAAGGTCTTGCCTTCCTCGGCCAGTCGTTTCAGGAGGGGGGCGGGCGTCTGGCCGTACTTCTCCAGGTCGGCGACCACGTTCTTCAGGCCCTGTTCGCTGGCGTACTGCATGGGGCCGCCACGGTACGCGGGGAAGCCGTACCCGTAGATGTAGATCACGTCGATGTCCCCGGCGCGCTGCGCGATGCCTTCCTCCAGGATTTTGGCGCCCTCGTTCACCAGGGAGTACGCGAGGCGCTTCGTGCTTTCCTCCTGGGTGATCTCGCGGGGCGTGATGCCTTTCTCGGCGCGGTAGTCCTCGATGAGTTTCTGCATGTCGGCGTTGGGGATGGGCCGGCGGGTCTCGTCGTAGTCGTAGATGCCGCCCTGCGTCTTCTGGCCCTTGCGGCCGGTTTCGACGATGCGGTCGAGCCAGCCGTCGGGTTTGGGTTGCCCGGCGACTTTGGCCTGGTGCTGGCGGATGGCGTGCCCGATGTCCAGTCCGGCCATGTCGCTCATCTGGAAGGGACCCATGGGGAGGCCCAGGGCGTTCATGCTGGCGTCCACGTCCTCGGGGCGCGCACCTTCCTCGACGATCTGGCGGGCCTCGTCGCCGTAGCGGTGGACCATGCGGTTGCCGACGAAGCCGTCGCAGACGCCGACGACCACGCCGACTTTCTTGATCTTCTTGGCGAGGGCCATGCTGGTCGCCAGGACGGTGTCGCTGGTCTTCTCGGCGCGCACGATCTCCAGCAGTTTCATGACGTTGGCGGGGCTGAAGAAGTGCAGGCCGATCACGCTTTCGGGGCGGCTGGTGACGCTGGCGATCTCGTTCACGTCCAGGGTGCTGGTGTTGCTGGCCAGGATCGCGCCGGGTTTGGCGATGCCGTCGAGTCGCGTGAAGATGTCCTTCTTCACGTCCATGTTCTCGAACACGGCCTCGATGATGATGTCGGCGTCTTTCAGGTCGCCCATGTCCAGGGTGGGGGTCAGGAGGGCCATGCGGGCCTCGACGTCCTCCATGCTCATGCGGCCTTTTTTGGCGGTGTTCTCGTAGTTGCGGCGGATGACGCTCAGGCCGCGGTCCAGGGCTTCCTGCTGCGTTTCGACGATGGTGACGGGAATGCCGACGTTCAGGAAGTTCATGGCGATGCCGCCGCCCATGGTGCCCGCCCCGATGATCCCGGCCGACCGGATCTCGGTGGTGGGGGTGTCCCTGGTGATGCCGGGAATCTTCGCGCTTTCCCGCTCGGCGAAGAAGATGTGGCGCAGGCCACGGCTCTGGGGGCTGTCCTTGGCTTCCATGAATTTGGTCGCCTCGGCGTCCCAGCCTTCCTGGAAGGGAACGGCGGCGGCCATCTCGGCGAGGTCCACGATCAGCGACGGCGAGAGCTGCCCACGGTGCGTTTTCTTGATGCCCTGGCGGGCAGCGGCGAACACTTCGGGGGTGGCGCCGGGCACGCTGCGTTCGCTGATGCGCGGCAGGGGGCGGGCGTCGGCCATCTCGCGGGCGAACTCGACCGCTCCGGCCAGCAGGTCGCCGTCGATGATGCGGTCGATCAGGCCCAGTTGCCCGGCTTCCGTCGCCTTGATGGGGTTGCCGCTCAGCATCATGTCCAGCGCCTTGGCCGCGCCGACCACGCGGGGCAGACGCTGCGTGCCGCCAGCGCCGGGCAGGACGCCCAGTTTCACCTCGGGCAGACCGACCTGCGCGCCGGGCACGGCCACGCGGTACGTGCAGCCCATGGCGAGTTCCAGACCGCCGCCCAGCGCGGTGCCGTGAATGGCGGCGACGGTGGGTTTGGTGAACGCGTCGAGTTTCTCGATGGTGCCGCGCAGGTCCGGGGACTGCTCGCGGGGCATGTCGAAGGTGCGGATGTCGGCCCCGGCGACGAAGGTGCGACCCCCGCCGATGATGACGACGGCCTTCACGCTGTCGTCGGCGGCGGCGGCGTCCAGTCCGGCTTTCAGGCCTTCGGGCACGCCGGGCGAGAAGGCGTTCACGGGCGGGTTGTTGATGGTCAGGACGAGAATGTCGCCGTCGCGGGACTGCTGCACGAGGCTGGGCTGGCTGCTGGACTCGGGGGTGCTCACGGTAGGGCCTCCTGATGGGTGGGTGGTGTGGTTGTGGTTCGGTCCCTAGCTTTTCACGATTTCTGAACCCGGTCAAACACGTTCACGTTCAAGATGTACGTCAACGTTCACTTTCGGGGTGACAGTCGGGTATGCTGCGGGTCATGAGTGAATCCATGAAGGCCATCCGGGTCGAACGACTCGGCCCCCCAGACGTGATGGAACTCCAGGACGTTCCCGCCCCCACCCCCGGCCCCGGCGAGGTCCGCATCGAGGTCGAGGCCGTCGGCATCAACTTCGCGGACGTCCTGAGCGTCGCCGGGGAGTACCTGACCCGCACCCGCGTGCCGTACACGCCGGGCATGGAATTCGCCGGGATCGTCGAATCCCTCGGCGAGGGCGTCACGGGCGTGCAGGTCGGGCAGCGGGTGGCCGCGCTGGGCGGCAGCGGCGCCCTGGCCCGCTACTCGGTCGTGAACGCCGCCGGGCTGATCCCCGTCCCGGAGAACCTGAGCGGCGCGCAGGCCGCCGCGTTCCCCGTGTCGTACTTCACCGCCTACCACGGCCTGAAAACCCTGGGGCGCGGCGTGGAAGGAGAGTGGGTGCTCGTGCAGGCCGCCGCCGGGGCGCTCGGCACCGCCAGCATCCAGCTGGCCAGGGCGATGGGCATGCACGTGATCGCGCTGGCCAGCACCGACGAGAAACTCGCGCTGGCCCGCGACCTGGGCGCCGACGTGACCATCCTCCAGGACGACCCGGACCGCGTGCAGAAAGTCCGTGACGCGGCGGGCGGGAAGGGCGTGCCCCTGATCCTGGAAGTCGTGGGCGGCAAACGCTTCCAGGAGAGCCTGGACATGGCCGCCCCGCAGGGCCGGATCATCGTGATCGGGAACGCCAGTCGCGAGCAGGCGAACCTGCGCCCCGTGGAACTCATGAAACGCAACCTGACCGTCACGGGCCTGTGGCTGACCAGCCTGATGAACGACCGCGCCGCGACCATGCAGGCCGCGCAGGCCCTCGCCGGACTGGTCGGGAGCGGGAAGGTCACGCCGCAGGTCGGCCCCACCTACGCCCTGGCCGACAGCGCCCGCGCCTTCCAGGACCTGCTGGACCGCAAGACGACCGGCAAGGTCATTATCGAACCCGCCCGCTGACCCGACCCTCCCCTGCCGACCGCCACCCCGCCCACGCGGCCGGTGGCGGTCTTTCGCGTGCCGCGCGGCCCGGCAGCAGACCTGACCGCCAGCTGATCACGGTCCGGTCATGGTGGACACGGCAGCATGAACAGGCAGGAGCGTGCGGTAACGGCGCCTTAACGCCCCGGCGGGCATACTCGCGGCGTCCGTCCGCCCTGCTCTGTTCCATGCCCCGACCTGCCTTTCCCACCTGCCGCACGACTTCCCTGGAGGTTCCTGTCATGCCTGCTACTCCCCCCACCCAGCCCGCCTGCCTGTCGTCCCGGCCGCCCGGCCGTTCCCTGGTGACGCGGGTGGTGATCGTGGGAGGCGGCCCGGCCGGACTGGCCGCGTACCGGGCGATCCTGCGCGCCTGCGGAAGGGCCGTGCGGAGTGGTGACGTGCACCTGAGCGTGATCAGCGGCACGCCGGACCTCCATACGCCCGACCTGAACGCCGACGTGCTGGCCGGGCACCTGCCAGCAGCGTCCGCCCGCACGCCCCTGCGGACGCTGCTGCCCCGCGCGACCCTGCTGGTGGGCCGGGTCGTGCAGGCGGACCTGACCATGCAGCGCCTTCAGGTGAGCCGCGCGGACCACGACCCGTGCTGGCTGGGGTTCGATCACCTGATCCTGGCCGAGGTCCGCCCGGACGCGCAGACCGGCCCGCTGCCCGAACGGCACTCCCCACACCTGCCGATCAGCGTGAACGTGCTGGGTGACGGCGTGACCGGGGTGGAACTGGCCCTGGCCGCGTGCGAACGGCAGCGGGCACGTGGCGCACGTGACCTGGGCGGCAGCGTGACCCTGCTGTGCAGCGGTGAACTGTGCAGCGGTGACCTGCCCAGCCTTCACCCCGACCTGACCGCGCCCGTGCGGGCCGCCCTGCACGGCGCCGGGGTGACGGTCCACGAACGGACCCGCGTGATCGGCGTCGAGCGTGGCGGAGCGCGCGACCGGCACGGGCGGCTGCACCCGGCGCACCTGACCGTGACCGCCGACCCCAGACCTGCCGTCACGCCCGGCACAGAGCACCTGTCCCGCGACGGGCGCGGCTCGCTGCTGACCGACCGGGCACTGCGCGTCCCGGACACCCTGAACGTGTGGGCGGCCCGCACGGCGGCGCAGGGCAGGCACGCCGGGCAGAACGTGGCCCGCGCCCTGCGCCGCCGCGAGGCGCGGCCCGTCCCGGAAGCCCCGCAGTGGACGGCCCGCAGCGTGCGCCTGGGCCACTGGAACGCCGTGACGCTCCTGCGCGGTCCCGGCGCGGGACTGACCGTCGGGGGACGGCCCGGCTGGCTGCTGCGGGCGCTGCTGCTGGCATCCGCCGCGCCCGCCGACCGTGTGCGCGTGGCGCTGGCCCTGCTGCGCCCCGTGACCCGCGCCGGGCAGGACACCCCGGCCAGGGCGCGAACCACGGACCGGGCCACCCCGGTATGACCCGGCCCCCACCCACGAGGCAAGAGCCACGCGGGAAGGGGGCCGGGCGCCGCAGGGCGCGGTTACTGGTTAAAGAAGCGCAGCAGGGGCCGCCACCAGGGAATGCCCGCCAGGATGACGATCATCGATAGGCCGGTCCACAGGGCAGCCGCGCGGAATTTCAGGGGATCGGTGGCGGCCTTGCGGCTCTGAATGCTGCCCAGCGTGGCGAACACGGCGGCCAGGACGCCCAGGCCCAGGTGCTCCCACTGGAAGCTGGGGCGGGGCGCTCCGGCGAACACCGGGATGTTCTGCATGCCCATGAACGCGAACAGCAGCAGGCCCAGCACCACCTGAAGGTGCAGGCTGCCCATGAACGCGGCGACGGGGCGGCGGTCGGCGGGCGTGAAGGGCCGCCCGCTGCTCAGGCCGGGGACGGTCTGCACCAGTGCCCACAGGCCGGTCAGCAGGATCACCCAGCGGTTGAGGTTGTGAAGGGTCAGCAGCACGAGGTACAGGGTCGCCATGAGAACCAGCCTAACCTGACCGATCGGTAAGCTCAAGGGACATGGGGGTGGCAGGGCGTGGGGCAGACCTCACGGCCACTCCCCTGCCCACGCCATCTCATACGGATTCCGTCTGTTTCGCTGACAATCCGGAACTTCACCGGATTGCCAACTCCACGCCCGGAACCCGCTTCTCTCCTTCTCGCTCCGCTCGGATTGAACGGGCTTTGCAGCCCATTCAATCGGAGTCCGGATCAGAACACGACGGTCTTGTTGCCGTGCACCAGCACGCGGTCTTCCACATGCGCCTTCACGGCGCGGGCCAGCACCTGCCGTTCCACGTCGCGGCCCAGGCGCATCAGGGTGTCCGGCGTCTCACGGTGCGTGACGGGAATCACGTCCTGCGCGATGATCGGCCCGGCGTCGAGTTCCTCGGTGACGTAGTGGCTGGTCGCGCCGATCAGTTTCACGCCCCGGTTGAACGCCGCGCGGTACGGGTTCGCCCCGATGAACGCGGGCAGGAACGAGTGGTGAATATTGATCACGGGCCGCCCGAAGTCACGCAGCAGCTCGCCACTCAGGATCTGCATGTAGCGGGCCAGCACGGCGAAATCCACGTTCGCCTCGTGCATCAGGCGCACCTGCTCGGCCTCGGCCTCGGCCTTGTTCTCCTTGGTGACCTTCACGACGTGGAAGGGAATGCCGAACATCTCCGCGTCGCGGCGCAGGTCCTCGTGGTTGCTGATGATCAGCGGGATCTCCACGTTCAGTTCGCCCCGGCGTTTGCGCCACATCAGGTCCAGGAAGCAGTGGTCGTAGCGGCTGACCAGCACGGCCATGCGTTTGGGCTGCGTGGTGTAATGCACGCTCCAGTCCATCTCGAACGGCGTGGCGACCACGTTCGCGAACGCCCGCTCGAACGGCTCGCGCGCCAGGTCCAGTCCCGCGAGGTGGAATTCCATGCGCATGAAGAACGTCCCGCCCTGCGGGTCGGTGCTGTGCTGGTCACTGTGGATGATGTTCGCGCCGTGGTTGTGCAGGAACTGCGAGACGGCCGCGACGATCCCGCCCCGGTCCGGGCAGGTGATCGTCAGTACGGCAGTGTTCAGGGGGTCGGGCGCGGTTGAAGCGGGGGCCGTCATATCCGGCGAGGATACCCCGCGCGGCGGGTGGTAGCCTCGCGGACGTGCAAACAAACACCTCTTACGTGGCGTACGACCCGGACCTTCACGCGGCCCTGCTGGCCGACTACTGCCTGTCGGCCGCGCCCGGCGAGCGCCTGCTGGTCGCGGGCGGGCAGGCGGCCACGCCCCTGATCCGCGCCGTGACCCGCGCCCTGCTCACGCGCGGCGCGCGGCCCGTGGTGCGCGTGGATTACCCCGGCCAGCAGGAGGACTTCGCGGAACTCGCCAGTGACGCCGTGCTGGACGCCATTCACCCCGCCGATCTGGGCGACGTGGAAGCCCTGGACGGCAGCCTGCGCGTCCTGACGCCCGCCCCCGCCCATCCCGTGGACGCCGCCCGCCGCGCCCGCCTGCTCGCCGCGAACGCCCCCGTCGCCTCCGCCCGCGCCCGCCGCAAGTGGAGCCTGACGCTGTACCCAACCGCGCACGCCGCCGCGCAGGCAGGCATGAATGAAGCGCAGTTCGGGGAGTTCGTGATGCGCGCCATGTTCCTCGACCGGCCCGACCCGGTCGCCGCGTGGGCCGAAGTGCGCGCCACCCAGGCCCGCCTGATCGAACGCCTGACCCGCGCCGACGTGGTCCGCATCGAGGCGCCCGGCACCGACCTGACCCTGCGCGTGGGCGGCCGCACCTGGGCGAACAGCGACGGGCGGCGCAACATGCCCAGCGGCGAGGTCTTCACCGGCCCGCACGAGGACAGCGCCGAAGGCGTCGTGACCTTCACCGTGCCCGCCGAGTACCAGGGGCAGATGGTGCGCGGCGCCCGCCTGGAATTCCGCGCCGGGCAGGTCGTGAACGCCAGCGCCGACGAGGGCGAGAGCGCCCTGCACGCCGCGCTGAACACCGACCCCGGCGCGCGCCGCCTGGGCGAACTGGGCATCGGCACGAACACCGGCATTCAGGTGCCCACCGGGAACATCCTGTTCGACGAGAAGATCGGCGGAACCGTACACCTCGCCATCGGCAAGAGCTACCCGGAAACGGGCGGCATGAACGCCAGCGCCGTCCACTGGGACCTGATCACCGACCTGCGCAAGGGCGGCCGCCTGAGCCTGGACGGCGAGATCGTGCAGGAAGACGGCGTGTTCCTGATCTGACCCGGACTCCGCAGAAAAGCCGCCCGCCATTCATGCCGCACCTGAGGCGTGGGCAGGGGCTGCGCTACGCTGCCCGGCATGAGTGGCGTGATCTGGGTGTTCAGCGGCAGTCCGGGCGCGGGCAAGAGTACGGTGTCGGCGGCGCTGCTGGGCCGCTTTCCGTTCGGGCTGCACCTGTCCATCGACGATCTGCGTGAGCAGGTGGTCTCCGGGCTGGCGCAGCCGGCGCTGGATCACCCGCCGGAAGCCGTGCGGCAGTTCGCGCTGGCCCGCACGTCGGCGGCGCAGACGGCCCGCCTGTACGCGCAGGAGGGCTTCGCGGTGGCCGTCGAGGATGTGCTGTGGCCGGACGATCTGGCGTTCATGGCGCGCCACTGGGAGGGTCTGGACGTGCGCCCGGTGCGGCTGTACACCACCCTGGAGGTCGCGCATGAACGCAACCGGACCCGCACGAACAAGACGTACGACACGTCCGTGCTCGTTCCACTGATCGACGGACTGTACGGGCAGATGCCGCCCGAACTGTTCCGCGAGGCTGGCTGGGCAGTCGTGGACAGCAGCGCCCTGAGTCTGGAGGCGACCGTGGACGCCCTGCTGGCCCTGACGTGGCCCGCCAGGTCTGAATTCGGTCAGTCCTGAAGCACAGCCTCGCACTGACCGAGCGGGGTGTCCTGTTGCAGGTACGAGCGGGTCAGGTCGCCGTACACGTGCGTGCGGGGCGGGCCGCCGTCGCGGATCAGGCAGCCGTACAGCACGCCCGGCTGCCCGGCATTCCAGACGATCATGGTTTCACCGCTCTGCGGTTCGCGGGTGATGACCGGCGCGGTGTTCGGGAACAGGATTCGCGCGGCGAACAGGCCCGTCTGGTTGGTCGTGAGCTTCGGCACGGGTCGGTCCCGCCAGAACAGCTGCGTGCGGTCGCTGGCGATCTCATCGCTGAACAGGCCGGTGCGGGCCACGGTTCGCAGGGGCACCGGGCCGTCCTGTCCCGTGACGATCCAGGTCTGACCGGCGTTGAAACTGCTGCGCGGGTCGTTCAGCAGCGCGCAGCTGCCCAGCAGGGCGGGCACGAACAGGGCGGGCAGGAGCGGCGCGGTCAGGCGGCGGATAGGCATGCCGTCAGTGTATGGACGGCGCGGCCCCTCGCGCGGCGCAGATGAGCCGCCCCGTTACCCGATGACCTTCCGGACCGTCCCGGCCAGCGTGGGCGGGTACATCACCGCGAACTGGCCGCGCTGGTCGGCCCAGACGCGGTCCATGTCGCTGTAGCGCATGGCGACGTACCCCAGCAGCGGGTCCATGATGTACACCTGCCCGGTCGCGTCGTTGTACCCGACCAGTACCCGCCAGTGCGGGATGACGGTGCCGGAGTCCGTGATGTGCGATTGCAGCGCGATGATGGGCAGCCCGGCGCGGATGGCGTTCCGGACGGTGTTCAGGTTCCCGCCCGTGAACAGCCGGGCCTGCATGCCGACCCTGGGGGCGTAGTTCACGATGGCCTGCGCCGTCATGTACGAGCGTTCGCTGGGGCGGGTCTGGCGGCTCACGTCGGCCATGCTGACCTGCACGCCGAAGTACGCGAGGACCTGCGTGATGCTGGCGGGGCCGCAGGCGTTGTACGTCTGCCGGACGAGCGGCATGCCCTGAAGCACGTAGCCGGGCACCGTCGCGGCGGCCTGAGCGGAGGGCCGCGCCGGGGGTTGCGCGGCCGGTGACGCGGCCAGACCGGCTGGCAACAGGGCGGCGCACAGGAGGGTCAGCAGTGGGCGGGCGGGGAACGTCACCGGGGCATCATGCCGCGCGGGTCGTCACGGGGGTCTTTCAGTGCGGGACACGCGAGGCGGGCAGAGTCAAGATCTTGCATGTGCAGGTGCGTTTGACCTGACCACGTACTACATGTAGACTCCGCGCTGTCGTTGCCACCCGGCAGCACTACCACCTAGCAGCACTTCGCGGGAACAGAGGGAAATCCGGTCACGCCTCCCACAGCGGGGGTTCAGTCCGGTACGGTCGCGCCACGGTCCTCAGTCCGAACGCTCGCCCAGCGAAGAAACGCCCATCTCACGGTCCCCCGCGGCAGGGGAACAAGGCGGTCTCTTATGCGTACATGGGTTTCATTCCTGCGGACTGGTCCGCTGTCGTTCTGCTGGTCTTCCCGGTCGGTCGTGCTCCGTGGGGGCCGGGCGTGACCCTGGCCGCGCTGGGTGCCGTTCCGCCCGTGCCGCCGCGTGAGACGCGCGTGACGCACGTCGTCTTTCCTGGCCTGACGAACCATCACGGAACGCTGTTCGGTGGCGAGGCGTTGTCGCTGATGGATTCGGCGGCGTTCATTGCCGCGACCCGGCACTGCCGCCGGAAGGTCGTGACCCGGCACCTGAATGCCATGGAGTTCCGTAACCCGATTCCGCAGGGGTCGCTGGTGGAACTCGTGGCGCGGGTCGTGCGGGCGGGGCGGACGAGCATGACGGTGCAGGTGGACGTGTTCCGTGAGGACATGTATTCCGAGGAGCGGGAACTGGCGTGCGCGGGGACGTTCACGCTGGTGGCGCTGGGTGAGGATGGGCGGCCGGTGCCGGTGCCGCCGCTGGTGGGCGGCGCGACGTGAGGCTGGTGTTCGATTCCCTGACCGGGAACGTGCGCCGCTTTGCGCTGGCGGTGTCGCGGGAGGCGGGGGGTGTGCCGGTGGGGTCCGTGCGGGACGCGCCGCCCGCGCCGGGTGAACCGTTCCTGCTGCTGACGTACACGTTCGGGCAGGGCGAGGTTCCGGCCAGCACGGCGGCGTTCCTGCGGTCGCACGCGGGGGGGCTGCGGGGCGTGGTGTCCAGCGGCAGTTACCACTGGGGAGAGAATTTCGGGCGGGCGGGTGACCGGATCGCCTCTGAGTTCCGGGTGCCGCTGGTGGCGCGTCTGAACAAGGGTGGCACGGTCTCGGACCGTGAGCAGGTCACGCGCTGGGTGCGCTCGCACCTGCTGGCCGGAGGGAAAGGGGAAACGTATGGAACGCTGGATTGAACTGAACAACCGGGTGCTTTCGGGCACGCACATCGATACGAGCCATGACGCGCAGGCGCTGCGGGCGTACTTCACGGAGAAGGTGAACCCGAATACCGTGACGTTCCCGACGCTGGCCGAGAAGGTCGCGTACATGACCGAGAAGGGCGTGTGGGACCCGGCGGTGTTCGCGCGGTACCACCCGCGTGACGTGAAGGCCGTGTTCCAGCGGGCGTACAGTTACGACTTCCGGTTCCGGTCGTTCATGGGGGCGTTCAAGTTCTACAGCGAGTACGCGACCATGACCCCGGACCGCAAGCAGTGGCTGGAGCGTTTCGAGGACCGCCTGAGCGTGACGGCCCTGGCGCGCAGCAGCAGCGTCGAGGAGGCGCTGGAACTCGTGCATCATCTGGTGAACCAGACGTTCACGCCTGCCACGCCCACCCTGATGAACTCCGGGAAGGCGAACACGGGGCGGCTGGTCAGCTGCTTCCTCTTGCAGGACTGCACGGACAACCTGGATTCCATCACGAAGACGCTGTCGTTCGTGGCGGAACTCAGCAAGGGCGGCGGCGGGATTGGCGTGGAGGTCAGTAACCTGCGCGCGCGCGGCGAGAGCCTGCGCGGCATTCAGAACGTCACGAAGGGCGTGATGGGCGTGGCGAAGATGCTGGACAACATGCTGCGGTACGCCGATCAGGCCGGGCAGCGTCCGGGCGCGGGGGCGATCTACCTGAGCGTCATGCACGCCGACTTCCTGGATACCCTGAGCGCCAAGAAGATCGCCACGGACGAGGACGCGCGCCTGAAGACCCTGTCGGTCGGGGCGACCGTGCCGGACGTGTTCATGCAGAAGGTCCGGGCCGGTGAGGACATCTACCAGTTCTACCCGCACTCGCTGTTCCAGGCGACGGGGCGCGAGTTCACGAGCATCGACTGGACCCGCGAGTACGACGCGCTGGTCGCGAACCCGGACATCCGCAAGAAGCGCGTGTCGGCGCGGCGTGTCATGGAGGAGATCGCGGTCACGCAGGGCGAGAGCGGGTACCCGTACCTGCTGTTCGAGGGCAACGCGAACGCCGTGAACCCCATCCCGAACGTCGGGACGATCAAGATGAGCAACCTGTGCAGCGAGATCCTGCAACCCACGCTGCCCAGCACCTTCCACGCCTACGGGCAGGAGGGGAAGGATCAGGTGGGGCTGGACGTGAGCTGCAACCTCGCGTCGCTGGTGATCGAGCAGAGCGTCGCCAGTGGCGACCTGGGCCGCGTGGTACGCGCCGCCGTGCGCATGCTGGACGACGTGGCCCGCTCCACCAGCATCACGGAGGTGCCCGCCGTGCGCCGCGCGAACGAGGAGATGCGCAGCATCGGCCTGGGCGCCATGGGCCTGCACTCGTTCCTGGCGAAGAACGAGATCGCGTACGGCAGCCCCGAGGCGCTGGAGTTCGTGGACGTGTACTTCGCGGCCGTCCACTACCACGCCCGGCGCGCCAGCATGGAGATCGCGCGCGACACGGGCTTCGTGTTCCGGGGCTTCGAGGGCAGCCGCTACCAGAGCGGCGAGCATTTCGCGCAGTACCTCGCGCAGGACTTCGCGCCCCGCACCCCCGAGGTCGCCGCACTGTTCGAGGGTCACAAGCTGCCCACCCGCGAGGACTGGGCGCAGCTCGTAGCCGACATCCGGACGCACGGGCTGGCGCACTCGTTCGTCATGGCGATCGCCCCGACCGGCAGCATCAGTTACGTCAGCAACGCGTCGGCCAGCATCATGCCCATCACGGAGCGCGTCGAGACCCGCACCAGCAACAAGGCCCGCACCATCTACCCCATGCCGCACTTAAGCGAACTGACCGAGTGGTTCTACGAGGAAGCGTACGACATGGACCAGCGCCGCGTGATCGACACGGTCGCCGCCGCGCAGAAGCACGTGGACCAGGGCATCAGCTGCACGCTGTTCATTCCCAGCAGCGCCACCACCCGCACCCTGCAACGCTACTACCTGTACGCCTACGCCAAGGGGCTGAAAACGCTGTACTACACCCGGCTGCGTAAGGTCAGCATCGACGAGTGCCTCAGCTGCGCTGTCTGACGGCGGGCCGCAGGCCCCGAGCGGAGCGAGAGACCGACCCGGCAGCGGCGTGCAGTGGAATGGACGGGAGTGCCGTCCTCCCGTCCGTGGAACGGAACGCCGCGCCCCCACACCGAACCCCACCCCCACCCCCCCTGTGAGACTCCCATGACCCGAACCCCCTTTACTGCCACGAACTGGAGCGAACCCGAGGACAGCTTCTCGGTCACGTTCTACGAGAAGTACACCTCGCAACTGTGGTTCCCGGAAGAGATTCCGCTGTCGAACGACGCCATCGTCTGGAAGTCCCTGACCGAAGCCGAACGCTGGACGTACATGCACGCCTCGGCCGGCCTGAATGCCCTGGACACCCTGCAGGGCGAGGTCGGCATGCCCGCCCTGCGGGGGCTGGTGCCGGGGCACATCCGCAAGGCGACCCTGCAATTCCAGGGCATGATGGAAGACATTCACGCGCGCTCCTACAGCCTGATGAACAAGACGTTCCTGTCCACCACCGAGGAACGCGCCGTGTTCGCGTGGGTGGAATCACAGCCGCAGCTTCAGTTCAAGATCGCGTTCATTCAGGACGTGTTCGCCGACCCGGACACCAGCGACTTCGGGCTGTGGCGCAAGATGGTCGTGTCGTGCATGCTGGAGACGGCGTTGTTCTACAGCGGCTTCTACTACCCGCTGTTGATGGCCGGGCAGGGCCGCATGGTGTCGGCCGGTGAGATCTTCAACCTGATCATCCTCGACGAGGCCGTGCACGGCGTGTACGTGGCGCTGCTGGCCCAGGAACGCTTCGAGGCCCTGAGCGACGCGCAGCAGGCCGAGGCCCTGGCGTGGTTCGACGGCGCGCTGGACACCCTGTACCGCAACGAACTGGCGTACACCGACACCCTGTACGCCGGGGTGGGCCTGACCGAGGACGTGGGGCGCTTCATCCGCTTCAACTTCAACGTGCTGGCCGATAACCTTGCCCTGGAACGCCGCTTCCCGGACGAGGACATCAACCCGGTCGTCCTGAACGGCATCCGCACACGCGGGACCACGCACGACTTCTTCAGCGCCAAGGGCAGCAGTTACGCCAAACTGAACGTGGAACCCCTGGCCGACGAGGACTTCGCGGAACTCTGGCCCGAACGCACGGCGGTCGCGCATGACTGACACCGATCAGACCCGGCCGTTCGTGCTGTTCACACAGGACCAGTGTCCGCAGTGCGAGACCCTGAAGCGCATGCTGGCCCTTCCCCTGCGCGGCGCCTTCGACGACCGCATCGAGGTCCTGCACCGTCAGGAACAACCCGACGCCTTCGCGCAGCTCGCCGAAGCACACGTCCTGGCCCGCACGCCCGCCCTGCTGCACCGCCCCAGCGGCAAGGTCCTGCTCGACACCGGCAGCCTCGGCGCCGTCAAGGCCTTCCTGACGCAGTAAGGGCTGGGGTCACACCCTCCCCTACTTCACACCGAGCGCCGCCAGTTCCTCCCGGAGCTGCGCGGCGTTCTCGTACCGCACGGCGTGCATGCCGACCGAGCGGGCCGCCTCGGCGTTCTGGGCGCGGTCGTCGATCATGACGGTCTCCTCAGGCCTGAGGCTGGCGAGGTTCAATCCCAGGCGGTAGATGGCGGGGTTGGGTTTCATGACGCCCAGGTAGCAGGAACTGAAGAAGGCCAGCAGGAACTCGTGCAGGCCAAAATTGCGGATGCGGCACTCGTTCAGGTCGTGCCCTTCGTTGTTCAGGGCGTACATGCGGTACCGGCCGCTCAGGTCGCGGGCGAGGGCCAGCGCGTCGTCGTGGGGGCGGCTCTCGGCTTCCATGGCGGCGCGGAAATCCTCGCGGGTAAAGTCACGCGGGGCGTAGAACACCGTCTGCGACAGGTACTCGTCGAGGGTCATGCGGCCCAGTTCGAGTTCCGGCGCGGCCAGTTTGTGCCGCTCGGTAAATTCGGTCAGGTCCAGCCCGAAGCGTGAGAGAACGTCCGCGCGTTGCTCGCGGTCCCAGCCGTTCGTGAGGAGCACCCCGCCGATATCCCAGAAGACAGCCTTGATGGTCATGGAGCTATTTGAACAGGTTCACCGTCGGGTGTGCTCCTGAACCAGACCTCCTGTGCTTCGATGATGAAGGTCGAAAGGCTCCCCTCGGAATGAACGGGGCTGAAGTCCGCCTTCCAGCCCAGTGCGGTGAGCGTCCATTCGATTCCGCCAAGCACGACATTCGTCGTTCGGTCTTCAAGAAGGTGGAACAGTTCCACTCCATGAAATTCGAACAGCACCTGACCCCAGCCGTCTGCTGCACGGTTGTCCTTCGCTTCGATCTCCACGGTGACCTGCCTCCACTGCGGGGTTGCGGTGAAGGCAAGTGTGACGCGTCTGATCAGGCAATCCTCGAACTTCGCGTGACGGGCGTTCAGTGCCTGAAGTACATCTTCCGTGAGGTTGTCCATCCTATCCGACAGCATCCCTGCTCTGGGGTCGGAGGGCAACCCAAACCCCTTACTTCGTGTCGTACCAGTTGGGGCCGGTGCCAGCCTCGACGGCCAGTGGCACCTTGAGGCTGGCGGCGCCTTCCATGATGGTTTTCACGAGGCGGCTGATCTCTTCGGCTTTCTCTTCGGGCGCTTCGATCAGCAGTTCGTCGTGCACTTGCAGCAGGAGGTGCGCGCCGGTGCCCTGGAGTTCCCGGTCGAGTCTGATCATGGCGAGTTTGATGATGTCGGCGGCGGTACCCTGGATGGGCATGTTGTACGCGAGGCGTTCACCGGCCTCGCGCAGGGTGCGGTTGGTGGCGACGAGTTCCGGGACGTAGCGGCGGCGGCCGTACAGGGTTTCAACGTACCCGTTCTGGCGGCCGAATTCGAGGGTGTGGTCGATGTACCCGCGGATGCCGGGGTAGGTGTTGAAGTAAGTTTCGATGAATCCGGCGGCGTCGGCGTAGGGAATGCCGAGGTCGCCGCTGAGGCGGTGCGCGCTCATGCCGTACAGCACACCAAAGTTCACGGTCTTGGCGGCGCGGCGCTGGTTGGGGGTGATGGTGGCCTCGTCGAGCCCGAGGACCTGCGCGGCGGTGCGGCGGTGAATGTCGGCGCCCTCCTGGAAGGCCTGCTGCATCAGGGGGTCGTCGGCGATGTGTGCCAGGAGGCGCAGTTCGATCTGTGAGTAGTCGGCGCTGATCAGGCACATGCCGGGCGCGGCGATGAAGCCCTTGCGGATCTCGCGGCCGGCGTCGCTGCGGATGGGGATGTTCTGGAGGTTGGGGTTGAGGCTGCTCAGGCGCCCGGTGGCGACGGCGGCCTGCGCGAAGGTGGTGTGCAGGCGGCCGGTGGTGGGGTTCACGAGGTTGGGGAGGGGTTCGAGGTACGTGCCGCGTAGTTTTTCCAGTTCGCGGTATTCCAGCAGGGCGGGGATGATGGGGTGCTCGTCCCGGAGGGGTTCGAGGGCGGCGACGGCGGTGCTGCGTTTGCCGGTCAGTTTGGTTTTCTTGCCGCTGGCGAGGCCGAGTTCGTCGTACAGGACCGCTTCGAGCTGGTCGCGGCTGCGGATCTGGAATTCGCGGCCGGCGAGCGAGTGGATCTGCGTTTCGAGGATCTGGAGGCGGGCGGCGGTGGCGGCGGACAGGCCGCGCAGGTACTCGCTGTCCAGTTGCACGCCCCGGACTTCCATGCGGGTCAGCACGCCGGACAGGGGTTTTTCCATGTCGTCGTACAGGGCGCGGCGGGTGTCGTCGAGCAGGGGCGGCAGCAGGTGCAGCAGCTGGGCGGTGGCGGCGGCGCGACCGGCAGCGTCGTCGGGCCACGGGGTGTTCAGGTACCGCTGCGCGACGGCGTGCATGGTGGTGTTGGCGGGGTCGAGCAGGTACGCCATGAGCAGGGGGTCGTCGCCGGGTTCGGTATTCAGGCCCCGCACGCGCAGGTGCGTGGCGAGGGCCTTGGCGGCGGCAGCCGTCACGGTCGGCTGGGCGGCGAATTCGGTCTCGCTGACGGTGGCGGGGTACTGCGCGCGGAGTTTCGCGGCCGCTTTCTCCTGGTCTTTCAGGGCTTTCTCGGCGGCTTTCTGCTGCGTCTTCGTCAGGGGCGCGGCGGGCGTGTCGGGGTTGTCGAACAGGCTGCCGGGCGGGGCGTACACCTCGGCTTTCTTCCACTGGGGGGGTTCGTGGGTGGGCGCGGTGCGCAGCAGACCGCTGTACTCCCCGGCGGCGGGGTCGCCGGTCGCCTCGAAGGTGGCGGCGTCGGTCAGGGCGGCGGTCAGGTCGTCCTCGCGGGACAGGGCGTAGCCCCAGATGACCGTCCCGGTGGGCGCCTGCCAGGGGGCCGTCTCGGTACTCAGGTCCGGGAGGGGGTCGGCGGTGGGTTCGTCGTGCGGCGCGGTCTGGTGGGCGGCGTCGTGCACGCTGTCCGGCAGGTCCGTCGCGGCGTCGGCGGCGTCCAGGGCGGCCACGTCACGCTTGACGCTCATCAGGTTCAGTTCATCCAGCAGCACTTCCAGGCGGGCCGGGTCGCCCGGCAGTCGCCCGGTGCCCAGTTCCACGTCCAGCGGCAGGTCCGTGACCATGCATGACAGTCCGTGGCTGAACTGCACGTTCTCCTCTGAGTCCAGCAGTTTCTGGCGCGTCCCGTCGGGTTTCAGGGTTCCGGCCTTCGCGGCGGCGTAGATACCCTCCAGCGTGCCGTACTCCTGAAGGAGCTTCGACGCGGTTTTCGGGCCGATGCCCTTCGCGCCGGGGATGTTGTCGCTGGCGTCGCCGGTCAGCGCGCGGTAATCCACCCACTGCCGGACGGTCACGCCGTACTTTTCCAGCACCTCGTCCGGGCCGATCAGGCGGAAGTCGTTCGTGATGACGCGCACGTGGTCGTCCAGCAGCTGGTATGCGTCGCGGTCACTGGTCACGATCCGCACCTGCATGCCGGTGCCCTCGGCCTTGCGTGTCAGGCTGGCGATCACGTCGTCGGCCTCGTACCCGGGTTCCTCCAGTCGGGGCAGGCCGATGGCGTCCACGATCTCGCGGATGCGGTTGATCTGGCCGGGCAGGTCGGCGGGCATCTCGGCGCGCCCGGCCTTGTACCCCTCGAACTGCTCGTGCCGGAACGTCTTGACGGGCGGGTCGAACACCACGATCACCTGGTTGCTGCGCTGCCGTGCCAGGCGCAGCGTCAGGCGCAGGAAGCCCAGGATGGCGTGCGTGCTCTCGCCCTGCCGGTTGGTGAGGGGCGGCAGGGCGAAGTACGACCGGAACGCCAGGGCGTGCCCGTCGATCAGCACCAGGGTGTCGGGAGAAACGGAGGTCATAGCCCGCATTCTACTGTGGGCGTAATGCCGGGAGGCGCCGCACAGGCACTCGCCGCGAGCCGTCAGCACGCCGTGCCCTCCGGTGCCTTCGGGCAGGCAGCGGGGCGGGTTGGAGGAGGAGAAAAACGGGTTCCGGACGTGGGGATGACAACCCGGCGATGTTCCGGGTTACCAGCGAATCCGTATCGTCAGCAAAACAGACGGAATCCGTATCAGTCGGCAGCCTGCGGGTAATGCTGCTCGTGCTCAGCAGCAGCCGGGGCGGCCACGCGTCGGTTGTAGGCGCGCGGCAGCGGCCGCAGGTCCTCGGGCAGGTCGTCCTGCTCGGTCAGCAGGGCGCGGTCGTCACGCGTGAGCGCAACGAAAGCACCCAGCATGATCAGGAGTGTCAGGGCCGCCATGATCAGGAGCAGGTTCATACGGGTAGTGTGCGCCGCGCACTCATACAACGGCATGACGGACCTCTAAAAGCAGCTGAAGTTAATCTTCAGCGCCACTACAGGGAACCCTGAGCGAACGTCCATCTGCGCCCGACCGGCCCGGCGCCCGGCCCACCCTGACGCTGTGGGGGCACAGTCAAAACCCCGCACGGAGGCGGGGTGGTCCCTCACCGACTTCACCCGGTCGGTCTGAATTGTGGGTAAGGACAGGCTAGAACCCGTGCATGAGGAACCCCTGCACCGTTCATGGACACACCTTGAACGACCTCGAACGACCCCGCCAGTGCGCGTGGCCCCCACCCTGAAGTGATACGGATTCCGTTTATTTCGTTGACACCCCGGAAGGGCGCCGGGTTGTCAACTCCACGTCCGGAACCCGCTTCGACTCTCACTCGCTCCGCTCGGATTGAACAGCTTTATAAGCCATTCAATCGGAGTCCGTATGAGCCATGAAGTGCGCCATGAAGGACAGAGGCAGGGGCAGAGGCAGGAGCGTGCCGCCTCTGCCCCTGCCTCTGCTCTGTATGCCTGCGGGTACCGAGCCCGGATTACCCGGTCTGACCGAACTGCATTCGGAAGATGAACTTGGTGACGTCCGTTTTCAGGTTGTCGATCATCTCGTTGAACATGTTGGTCGCTTCGAACTTGTATTCGGTGAACGGGTCGCGCTGTCCGTAGCCGCGCAGGCCGATGCCCTGGCGCAGGACGTCCATGTTGTGCAGGTGCTCTTTCCAGTGCTGGTCGACGGTCTGGAGCAGCACGTAGCGGGCGAGGCTGATGAGCATGGTGTTGCCCAGTTCGTCGCGGCGGGCGTCGTGCGCGTCGGCGACGGCCTTGAGCATGGTGTCCTGCGCGTCGGCCGGGCTCATGCTGCGCAGCGCCTCGAAGTCGAAGGTTTCCAGTTGCGGAATGGCGTCCAGCATGGCGGCTTTCAGGGCTTCGGTGTCCCATTCGTCGTGGCTGGCCTCGGCGGGCAGGTGCGTGGCGAGTTGCATGTCGACGTAGTCGGCGATCATGCCCTCGGTGCTTTCCTCGACGTCGCTGTCCGGCCCGAGCAGCACCTCGCGGCGCTGGGCGTAGATGGTGTCGCGCTGCTTGCTCATAACGTTGTCGAATTCCAGCAGTTGTTTACGGGTGCTGAAGTTGCGGTCCTCGACGCGCGCCTGCGCTTTCTCGATGGCGCCGGTGACCATTTTCGCCTCGATGGGCTGGCTGTCGTCCATGCCGAGGCGGTCCATCATGGCGATCACGCGGTCGTTGGCGAACAGGCGCATCAGGTCGTCCTCGAACGACACGTAGAAGCGGCTGCTGCCGGGGTCGCCCTGGCGTCCGGCGCGGCCGCGCAGCTGGTTGTCGATGCGGCGGCTCTCGTGGCGTTCCGTGCCGATGATGTGCAGCCCGCCGATGTCCTTGACCTTCTGCCGGTCGGCGAGAATGTCGGCCTGCACCTGCAGGGCCTGCCGGGCGAACTCCTCAGTCATGCCGGGGATCAGCATGCCGGCCTGCACGGCGTTCTCGTCCTGGCGGCTGACGGCCTTGATGAAGGCTTCGGCTTCGGGGGTGAAGCGGCTGATGCCGAAGTTCTGCTCGATGGCTTCACCCAGGATGAATTCGGCGTTCCCGCCGAGCATGATGTCGGTGCCGCGCCCGGCCATGTTGGTGGCGATGGTGACGGTGCCCGAGCGGCCGGCCTGCGCGATGATGCTGGCTTCCTGCGCCTCGAACTTGGCGTTCAGGACGCTGTGTTTCACGCCGGCCTGCGTGAGGAGGCCGCTGAGCTGTTCGCTGGTGACGATGCTGGCCGTGCCGATCAGGACGGGGCGGCCGGTCGCGTGGAGTTCCACGACTTCCTGCACGACGGCGTTGTACTTGCCCAGGCGGGTGCGGTACACGAGGTCCTCGGCGTCCTTACGCAGGATGGCCTTGTTGGTGGGGATGACCAGCACGTCGCTGCCGTAGATGTCGAGGAATTCCTTCTCCTCGGTCTTGGCGGTGCCGGTCATGCCGGAGAATTTGTTGTACAGGCGGAAGAAGTTCTGGTACGTGATGGTCGCGAGCGTCTGGTTCTCGTTCTCGATCTTCACGCCTTCCTTGGCCTCGATGGCCTGGTGCAGGCCCTCGCCGTAGCGGCGGCCGGGCATGGAGCGGCCCGTGAACTCGTCGACGATGACGACCTCGCCCTCGGCGTTCACGATGTAGTCCTTCTCGCGCTGGTACAGTTCGCGGGCGCGGATGGCCTGGGTGATCATGTGGGCCTTGTCCATGTTCTCGGGGCTGTACAGGTCCCCGAGGCTCAGCAGGCGCTCGATCTTGCTGATGCCGCCCTCGGTCAGGTGCACCTGTTTGCTCTTCTCGTCGATGGTGTAGTCGCCGGTCGGTTCGGTGCGTACGCCGGGTTCGGCGGGTTCGCCTTTCTGGAGGCGGCGGATCAGTTTGGCGTACACGTAGTACAGGTCGGTGGCCTTCTCGGCCTGTCCGCTGATGATCAGGGGCGTGCGGGCCTCGTCGATCAGGATGGAGTCCACCTCGTCCACGATGGCGAAGTTCAGGGGGTGCTCGGCGCGCAGGGCGAGGGCCTCGCGGCTCTGGGCCATGTTGTCGCGCAGGTAGTCGAAGCCCAGTTCGCTGTTCGTGACGTACGTGATGTCGCAGGCGTACGCGGCCTGCTTCTGCGCGGGTTGCAGTTCGCGGCTGGCAAGGCCGACGGTCAGGCCCAGCGTGCGGTACAGCAGGCTCATTTCTTCCATGCCGACCCGCGCGAGGTAGTCGTTGGAGGTCACGAGGTGCGCGCCGCGTCCTTCCAGCGCGTTCAGGGCGAGGGCCAGCGTGGCGACCAGGGTCTTGCCCTCGCCGGTGCGCATCTCCGCGATGCGGCCCTTGTGCAGGGCGTACCCGCCGATCAGCTGCACGTCGTAGTGGCGTTTGCCGATGGAGCGGCGGCCCGCCTCGCGGATCAGCGCGAAGGCGGGAACGACCACGTCATCGAGGGTCTCGCCGCCCTCCTGAACGCGGCGGCGCAGGTCCATGAAGGCTGCGGCGAGATCTTCCACTTTCATGGTTTCTTCTTCCAGGGCGTTCACGGGTTGCACGACCGTCTTCACGATCTGCGCCACGTCGCGCTGGTTGTTATCGAATAATTTGTTCAGGACACGGAACATGACAAGCGAGTATAACGCGCGGCGCGCCCCGCACACGTTCGGATTTCAGTGAGGCGCGCATAAGCAACTTGAGCCGCAAACGCTCAGACACCATGAATGTCCGCTTCAGGCGCGGCTGCCACGGACTCCGGTCATGGGGCCTGTCGCCCCGGCGGCCTGGACGGACACACCGGGACGCCCGGCGTGAACGGTGTTCACAAACCATTCAACTGCCGCCCGGACCAGACCCGTATGCTCGCAGCATGAACTCCCGCGTCCTGCTGCCCGCCGTCCTGATCCTGTCCTCCCTGCTGGCCTCCTGCGCTCCGGTGTCCGCCATGCTGGCCGCCCGCGACCAGGACGGCCCCGCACCCCTGAGTGCCGGGCCACTGGTCGTCGGGCAGACCTGGACGGTCAGCGGTCCCATCGACGGGCGCACCGTGACGGCCACCATCGGCATTCCGGACCTCGTGACCGTCCCGGCAGGCAAGGCCAGCGTCAGCGAACGCGACCGCCTGAGCGCCCAGCAGGACGCCCGCGCAGGGTTCGGCATGGCGCTGTACCGCCCGGACGCCCGCACCCTGAGCTTCACCTGGATCGCCGAGGACACCAACACCTACATCTGCGACGTGAGCACACCGCTGGCCCTGCCGTTCCAGGGTCGCCTGACCATGCAGCGCGGCGGAAAGACCGTCGTGAACGGCACCTGCGAGGCGAACGTCAGCCAGTAATACGGACTCGGATTGAATGGCTTGTAAAGCTATTCAATCCGAGCGGAGCGAGTAGGAGTAAAACGGGTTCCGGACGTGGAGTTGGCAGATCGGTGGTGTTCCGATCTGTCAACGAAACAGACGGAATCCGTACAGGGCTCGGCTGCTAGGAACGGCCCGGATTCAGCGCGAGTCCGGGCCGTTTCCGTTGCGCTCCGGGTGCGCCCGTCAGCGCCAGAGATACGCCTCGTTCCAGGCCTCGCCCCGGCGGATGAACGGCGCGCGGCTGCCCAGCACGCGGTGGCCGCCTTTCACGGCGGCGCGCACGATCACTCGCGGGTCCAGGGTGGGGTACAGCGTGCGGGCGAACGCCACGTCCTCGCGCACGTCCAGCGAGCCGCCACTGGCGACGGAGTCGGTGCCCAGCGCGATCTCCACCCCGGCCGCCGCGAAGGCCGCCCAGGGGAACACGCCGCATTCCAGGTGGTGGTTGCTGCGCGGGCAGGTGACGACGGCGCTGCCCGCGCGGGCCACGCGGGCGATGTCGTCCGGGGTGACGTTCACCATGTGGATCAGGGTGGGTTTCGCGTTCAGCACGCCCAGTTCGTCCAGGTAGCGCACGGGTGTCAGGCCGGGTTCCGGTTCCCGCCCGATCACCTCCGCGAAGGTGTCGGGGTAGAAGGGTGCCAGCCGGTTGTCCCAGATGGGGCCACCGCCGCGCGTGTACAGGTCGTGCTCGGCGGGGTGCTCGGCCACGTGGATCTGAATGGGCAGGCCCTCGCCGGCGGCGTACTCGCACAGCAGCCGCATCAGGCGGTGGCTGACGGTGTGCGGCGTGTGAGGGGACAGGCCCACGCGCGGCCCGCCGGGGCGTTCCAGGCGGCGCCAGCGTTCAAGGCGCTCGCGGATGGTGCGGAAGATGTCGTCCGCCCTGTCGGGGAAGGTGCCCAGCGCCTCGTAGTACAGGACGCCGCTCAGGTCCTCGCGGGCCAGCAGGGCGTCCATGACCTCCGGGGCGTGCATGTACACGATGTCGCCCACGCCGCCCGTCCCCAGGTCGCGCAGCGTGTCCGCGCCGTGCAGGGCGGCCTCCACGCTGCGTTTCTCGCGTTGCGGGACGACCACCTCCGGAATCCAGCGGAAGTACGGCAGGGCCGTGAACTCGTAGCGGCTCATGTCCAGGTGCGTGTGGGCGTTCACGGGCGGCGGCGCGATCACACCGCCCACCGCTTCCTCACGCGCGTGCGGGTACGAGGCGCGCAGCGCGGCCGGGTCACCCGTCGCGGCGACCGTGCCGCCCACCACGACCACGCCGCCCGGCGACTGCGCGCCCCCCATGCCGGTGAACAGCACGTCGCAGGTGAGCAGGCGGGGAGCGAGCGGGTCGGCGTGGTCGGTCATGGGCGGCATGCTACGCCGCGCGGCGCGGGGGCTGCCATCAAGGGGGGTACAACAGGGCCGTTACAGCAGGGCCGTTACAGCAGGGCCATCACAGCAGGGCGCGGATGCGGGCCTCCAGTTCGCGGGCCACGGCGTCCGGTCCCTGCGCCAGCGTATGCGCGCCCAGGTTCCAGCGGCCGCGCTGCTCGAACTCGCTGGTGAACAGGCTGGCCACGCCGGTCGCGCGGCGGTCCACCTCCAGGATCACGTCCAGGCCGCCGCCCGTGTGGAACAGCATCATCTCGACCTCGGCGATGCGGTACTGCCCGTGCGGCGGGCGGAAGGCGAGTTCCTGCGCGATACGGCCATGGTGGTGTTCGATCTCGCTGCCGCTCAGACTGAAGCCCAGGCGCTGCGCGGCCAGGATCAGCGTTTCCGCCTCGCGGCTGGGCAGGATCTGCAGGTGATCCTGATCGCCAGGGTCGGCCGCCCCGGCGATGTCGGCGTCCGTGGCGAGCCACACCTGCGTGCCGGGCAGCGACAGCGGCGTGTCGAGCGGGACGGGCAGGCTGAACGGGAACTCGCGGGTCTCGCCGGCCCGCAGGTCGAAGGCCGGCACGACCGCCTGCCGGGTCAGCTGGTGCGTGACGTGGGTGTCGTCGTGCCGGTAGCGGGTGGCGAGCCCCAGGTTGATGCGTTCGATGCGCTGCTCGACGCTGCCGCCCTGCACGGCCAGCACGCCGGTCAGGGTGTCCCCGGCCCGCAGGCTGGGGTTGTTCACGCGGGCGTCGACCTTCGCGCCGCCCACACCGATGGCGGCCATCATCTTTTTCAGGAATCCCATGCTGCCCGGTACGGGGGCACGCCACTGCGGGTTCCCGGCTGACGCCCCTGGACGGTTCAGGCTTTCTTGCGGGCAGGGGCCTTGCGGGCCGAAGTCTTGCGGGTCGAGGTCTGGCGGGGGGTGGGCTGGCCTTCAGGGGCCGGTGCCGGTGAGGCGGGCGTCCCGGCGGCCGGTTCTGCGTGACGGGCGGCCATCATGGCGGCCCCGATGATCCCGGCCTCGTTCAGGAGGGTGGCGGGCACGACGCGGCTGCGTTCGACGTTCAGGTGGTCCTGCCACTTGTCGGCTTTCTTGCTGACGCCGCCGCCGATGATGAACAGGTCCGGGCTGAACAGCAGTTCCAGGTGTTGCAGGTAGGTGCTGGCGCGTTTGCTCCACTGTTTCCAGTTCAGGTCGTCCAGTTCGCGGGCGCGGTCGGACGCCCAGCTCTCGGCGTGCTTGTCGCGCAGCCACAGGTGCCCGAGTTCGGTGTTGGGGATCAGCACGCCGTTGTGGATCAGGGCGCTGCCGATGCCGGTGCCGAAGGTCAGGACCATCACGGTGCCCTGCACGCCCTGCCCGGCCCCGAAGCGCGCCTCGGCCAGTCCGGCGGCGTCGGCGTCGTTGATCAGGTGGACCTCGTGGCCGGTCGCCTCGCTGAACAGGGCGTCGGCGTCCAGGCCAACCCAGTCCGGGTGAACGTTCGCGGCGGACAGGGTGCGGCCGCGCTGCACGATGCCGGGGAAGGTCACGCCGACCGCGCCCGGCAGCCCGAAGTGCACGACAAGTTCGGCCACGACCTTCTTCACGTCGTCCGGCGCGGCGCCCTCGGGGGTGGGGATGCGCCAGCGTTCTCCGGCGAGTTTGCCGGTGCGGGTGTCCACTGGCGCGCCCTTGATGCCGCTGCCGCCGATGTCGATGCCGAGGATCACGCTCATGCGGCCCAGCGTACCGCACGTGGGGGGCGGGTGCCGGGCCTCCCCCCGGCGGACGCGTTCTGCCGGGCGCGGCGGGCACCGGGTCCGGCTGCACCAGATTGGCAGCATCAGATTGGACGGGGTGTAATTTTGAACCCGTGGCAGTATCCTGTGCGGATCATGGATTCAACCTCGCTGCGCGAACGCCAGAAGGAGCGCCGCCGCGCCCGCATCTATACCGTCGCTATTGACCTGTTCAAGCGGGGTGGCTTCCAGACGACCACCGCCACCGACATCGCCAAGGCCAGTAACGTGTCGCGCGGCACGTTCTTCAACTACTACCCGTACAAGGAAGCGGTGCTGCTCGATTACGGCAGCGAGGTCATGAACCGCCTGCGCGACCACGCCGAGGCCCGCCTGCACGACGGCGCCGCCCCCCTGACGGTGCTGTACGAGATCTGGGACCGCCTGGCCGACGAGAACACCCGCGAACGCGACCTGTTCCCCCCGCTGGCCTACGAGGTCATGAACCCCAACCCGGAACGCGCCCGCACGGCGTACCAGGCGCTGCCGCTGAGCAAGGTGATCGAGCTGATCCTGCGGCCCATGCACCAAGCGGGCATGATGCGCACCGACCTGAGCCTGCAACGCATCAGCAACCTGATCGCCGACACGTACCTGATGGTCGCGCTGCGCTGGAGCGCCTACGGCACCGAGCGCCCCCTGCAGGAGGAGATGCGGCTGGCCCTGAGCCTGCTGCTGGAAGGAGCCGTCAAACGCGACCCGCCCCGCCACTGACCGCCCGCACGGAAGACGCGCCGCGCCGGCCGGGGCGGAACGTTACACTGCGGCGCATGACCCGTCTTCACCCTTCCCTGCGCGGCGACCCCCCACCCGACCGGGCCTCACCTGACCGGGGGGGCGCGTGATACGGACGCCGTCGGTTTCGTTCACGCCCCGCCCAGGCACCGGGGTGTCCACTGCCCGCCCGGCATCCGCCCCGCCGCCACTGGCGTCCGCCCGGCCGGAGCCCGTGTGAGTCAGCCGGAACTGCGGATCGGCACGGCCCGGCACGCCTTCCCGTTCAGCCGGGGCCTGCTGGTCGAGTCGCTGGTGAACGCCGGGGCCGACGCGGGCGTGGCGGCCGCCGCCGCGCGCCGCATCGAGCAGCAACTGCGGCTGGCGCGGCGCACGCTGGTCAGTCCCGCCGAATTGCAGGCGCTGATGGTCGAGGTCGCCCATGATCTGGCCGGACCCGAAACGGCGCAGGAGGCGGCGCGGCAGACCCCGGCGTTCGTGGACATCATCGTCACGGCCCGCAAGGGCGACCTGCCGTTCAGCCGGGGCGTGCTGGCCCGCACCCTGGAAGACGCCGGGCTGTCCGGCAAGGACGCCTACGCGACCGCCAGCAGCGTGGACGTGAACCTGCGCCGCCAGGGCGTGCGGACCCTGAGTGCCGAGGCCATCGACCGCCTGACCGAGGACGCCCTGGCCGAACACTACGGCGAGCACCTGCGCCTCACCTACCGCTACCTGCAACACAACCGGGGCAAGCTGGGCGTCATCAGCGGCGGCAGCGAGGTGCCGGGGCCGTTCAGTAAGGGGATTCTGGTGCAGTCCATGCTGGCGGCGGGCGTGCCGCCGGACGTGGCGCGCAAGGTGGCGCGCGTCACGCAGCGGGACCTGCGGGGCAGCGAGGACCGCGTGGTGCGCCGCGCCGCGATCCGCGAGAAGGTCGAGGCGCTGCTGCGGGACGAGGTCGGCCCGGACGTCAGCGCCCGCTACCGCCTGCTGCGCGTGATCCGGCGGCCGCCGCGCCCGGTGATCGTGCTGCTGGGCGGCGTGAGCGGCACCGGCAAGAGCTTCCTGGCGGCCGAGATCGCGTACCGGCTGGGCATCACCCGCGTGGTCAGTACCGATTCCATCCGGGAGGTCATGCGGGCCATGGTCTCCCCCGCCCTGATTCCCACGCTGCACGCCAGCACCTTCAGCGCCTGGGAGGCCCTGCTGCCGCCCGGCGCGCCGCGCCCCGATCATCCCAGCCGCGAGACGCTGATCGCCGGGTTCCGGGATCAGGTGCAGCAGGTCAGCGTGGGCCTGAGCGCCGTCGTGCAGCGCAGCGTGCAGGAGGGCACCAGTCTGGTGCTGGAGGGCGTGCATCTGGTGCCGGGGTACCTGCAAGCCGGGTCGTTCAGCGGGGCGCTGGTCGTGCCGATGCTGGTCACGCTGCCCGACGCCGAGGAGCACCAGCGGCACTTCGAGAGCCGCAACGACGAGACCGGCGCCAGCCGCCCCCTGCACCGGTACATGCGGTACTTCCATGAGATCCGGGCCATGCAGGACGAACTGGAGACACTGGCCGCCGCGTATGACGTGCCGCTGCTCGACGGGCTGACCCTCGACGAGAGTGCCGAGCAGGCCGTGGACGTGGTGCTGCGCCGCGTGATGGTCGCCCTGACCCCCGAGGAACGCCGCGACCTGCTGGGCGAGGACGCCGACGACACCTACCTGGAAAACCGCGAGCAGACCAGCACCAGCCCCGCCTGAACCGACCCCACCTGCACTGGTTTCACGTGCATGGCCCGAACGGACCTGCGCCCCGCCGCCGTCCGGGCTGGACGGAGCGGAGCGCAGGCGTGGTGGGGGGGGGTGCGGGTCAGCGGACGCTGATGCGGACGTCCACGTTGCCGCGCGTGGCGACGCTGTACGGGCAGACCTCGTGCGCGGCCTTCATGAGGGCCAGGGCCTGCTCGTCACTCAGGTTCGGGAAGTGCCCCTCGAGTTCCACGTCGAGCGCGAAGGCCAGCCCGGACTTCTGGAGGCCCACGCGGGCGGTGACGGTGCTGTCGTCACTCAGTTCGATCTTGGCGCGGCGCGCGGCGACACCCAGGGCACCCTGGAAGCACGCGGCGTACCCGGCGGCGAACAGCTGCTCGGGGTTCGTGCCGGGGCCGTCGTCGCCGCCGATGCCGGCGGGCACGCTGAGGTTCAGGTCCAGGCGGCCGTCGCTGCTCTTGGTGGTGCCGGCGCGGCCTCCGGTGGCGGTTGCTTCTGCGGTGTAAAGGTTGCTCACGCGGGTCAGCATGCACCGCCCGTCTCATGAAGATGGCGAGGCTGGCTACAGAGTGCGGTCCGGCACCGGCACCCGCGCGGGATCACCAGACGCGCACGCGGGCGTAGGCGCGGTCGGCGTACCCCTCGTGGTCCGGGCGGTGGGGGCGCACGTACGGGAAACGGGTGATCAGCAGGGGGTCGCTGCGCAGCAGGTCCTGAAGGCGGCGTTCCGTGGCGGCCAGGGTGTTCAGGATGGCCGGGTACCCGGCGGTGGCGAGACTGATCTCGCGCGGGCCGGGCGGCAGGCGGTGCACGCGCAGGTGCTCGTCCGGGACGGAATCGCCGTTGATCAGGCCGTACCCGAGCGGGCCGGTCGAGTTGGCCAGCGAGGCGTGCGCGACCAGCAGCGGCGCGATGATCGCCTGCGCCGGGTCGCTGGCCTGCAACTGCCCCTGCGTGAGCTGCCCGGACCCCTGCGCCAGCAGCGCCTGAATGACCAGCGCGCGGGCCTGCCCGGCCGCCACCAGGGACGGCAGGGCAGCGCTCAGGCCGCCCTGCGCGCCGTCCAGGCCGGGGTCGTCCCACAGCGCGGCGACTGGCCCGACCTGCCAGACCTCGCGGCGGGCGTTGCTGATCGCCGCGAATGCGAAGCCCACCTGCAGGCGTTCGCCGCCCATCACGGCGTGCCGCAGGGCGCTGCTCAGCGAGGCGCTCAGGTGGTCGGTGGCCTCGCGCAGCGTGGCGTCGGGCGGCAGGTCGCGCAGGCCCGCCATGCCGACCGTCGCGGCGAAACGGGCGGGCGGCATGCCGCGCGGCTGGGTGGCCCCGGCGCTCGTGCCGAAACTGAACCCGGCGATCAGGGCGACGTGGTGCGCGGAGGCCAGCAGCAGGTCCGCGCCGTGTTCCGGCGGCCCCACGCGGGAGCGCACACTGGATTCCACGACGCTCAGGGCCATGCGGTCATTTTATGAGACTGGATGTGAATTTTTCCCCCTCCGTGCGGATGCCCCCAGCGGGCGTGTCCGGCCTGCGGCCCAGCGGCAGGGGCGCGCGCGGGCCAGTCATACGGATTCCGTTTATTTCGTTAACAGATCGGGACACCACCGATCTGTCAACTCCACGTCCGGAACCCGATTTGCTCC
The DNA here is from genome assembly GCF_014648115.1 of Deinococcus seoulensis. Taxonomy (NCBI): domain Bacteria; kingdom Thermotogati; phylum Deinococcota; class Deinococci; order Deinococcales; family Deinococcaceae; genus Deinococcus; species Deinococcus seoulensis. The sequence goes on along the minus strand of NZ_BMQM01000022.1, from coordinate 5,148 downwards.
TACTCGCATCCGCTCGGATTGAATGGCCTTTGCAGTCCATTCAATCGGAGTCCGTAATCATACGGACCGGGGTTCAGGGTGCGAGCCGGTCGATCTGCCAGTCGCCGTCCCGGTGGGCGTACCGGAAGCGGTCGTGCAGGCGGCTCTCGCGGCCCTGCCAGAACTCCCACTCCTGCACCTGCACCCGGTAGCCTCCCCAGAAGGTGGGGCGGGGAATCACGGTGCCGTCCGGGTAACGGGCATGCAGCGCCGCGAAGGTCGCGTCGAGTGCGGCGCGGTCCCGGATGGGCGCGCTCTGCGGGTCGCTGGCGTGCGCGGCCAGCTGCGACTCGCGCGGGCGGGCGTGAAAGTACGCGTCGCTCTCGGCGTCCGGCACGCGGGTCACGGGGCCGTAGGCGCGCACCTGTCGTTCGTGTTCGGCCCAGTGGAACAGCAGTTCCGCCTGCGGGTTGGCACCCAGATCGCGGCCCTTGTGGGATTCGTAGTTGGTGTAGAAGGTCAGGCCGCGTTCGTCCGCACCACGCAGCAGCACGGTGCGCACGCCCGGCCGCCCGGCCGCGTCGGCGGTGGCGAGGCTCAGCGCGTACGGTTCGCGCAGGCCCGCGTCGATGGCCTCCTGTAGCCAGCCCCGGAACTGCTCCAGGGGAGCGGGGTGCAGGTCGGCGCGGCGCAGTTCGGCGCGGGTGTACGACAGTCTCAGTCCGGTCAGGCTCAGTCCGGTCAGGTCGGTCATGCGCGGCCTCCCTCTGCCCGGTCTTCCGGGCGGCGCAGCGGCTGGCACTGCGGGCAGTGGTGCGTGCCCCGCTGGGCCAGCACGGTCTTCTCGATGGTGGTCCCGCAGCGCGGGCAGGGCTCGCCGCCGCGCCCGTACACGGCGTGCGAATGCTGGAACAGCCCGGACAGGCCGTCGTGCTGCCGGTAGTTGCCGGCGCCGCTGCCCAGGCTGCTGCCGCCCGCCTCGACCGCGCGGCCCATCACGTCCCGGACCGCCGCGTATAGCCGCCCGGCCTCCTCGCGCGTCAGGTGCGTCTGGGCCGGGTGGAGGCCCGCCTGCCACAGGCTCTCGTCGGCGTAGATGTTCCCCACGCCACTCACGGGTTTCTGCGACAGCAACCAGGGTTTCACGGCTCCCGCCTGCGCGGCCAGCGCCGCGAACCCTTCCTCGCGGAAGTCCTCCGAGAGCGGCTCCGGCCCCATGGCGGCCAGGGTCGGCATGCCCGCGTACTCGCCGGGCCGCACGACCGCCATCTTCCCGAAGCGCCGGGGATCGTCGAAGAACAGGTCGCCGCCGTCCGTGCGGATCGTCACGCGCGTGTGCCGCCCGCCCTCCAGCCGGAACCCGCCGGTCATGCCCAGGTGCACGATGAACTCCAGGTCGTGCGGCCCGTCACCGTCGTGCGGGGCGAGGTTCAGCATCAGGTACTTCCCGCGCCGTGACAGGCCCGTCACGCGGCGCCCGACGGCGAGGTGCGTGTCGCGGTACTTGTGCGGCGCGTCGTGCTCGACGTGCAGGATCGTCCGGCCGCGCAGCAGCGGCTCGATCTTGCGGCGCGTGGTTTCCACTTCCGGCAGTTCAGGCATACGCCCGAGCATAGGCCGCGCGGCCCGGCGGAACTGCGGTGTTCGTTTCAGGACGGCGTCACGGGAAGTACACCTGCTCGGCCCGCAGGACGCGGGTGCCGTTCAGGTGCAGCGCCACGACCCGCTCGCTGAACGGCCAGCAGCCCTGCGGCGCAAAGCCCTTCCAGGCGGACACGAACGTCTCCAGCGGCACAGTCTGCACGCCGTCCGGGCGGTCCAGGCACGAGAGGGCGAACACGGTGCGGGCGTCGGTCTTCAGGGTCCGCAGCAGGGGGTTCACGTTCCGGAAGTACATCCCACTCGGGTTCGCCTCGAAGTACGCCTGCGCGGACGGGTAGTCACCGAGCGCCACGACGCGGCGGGCGTCGGCGTCGGTGTCCGAGAACACGTCCACGTAATCCAGGGTCAGGGTGGCGACGCGGCCCTGCACCTGCACGCCCCGCAGCACGGCGTACTGCGTGGTCGTGGCGGCCAGGGCGGACGGGGTCAGCAGGGCCGCCAGGAGCGGCAGGGCAGGCAGCAGGCGCATACCGCCAGCGTACCCCGTCCAGGGACGGCCGCCGCGCTACCCTGCGGGGCGTGAATACGCTGCTCCTGACCGGCTTCGAGCCGTTCCACACGCATCCCGTCAACCCGAGTGCCGAGGCGGCCCAGGCGCTGGACGGCACGCAGGCGGGCAACCTGCGGGTCGTGTCGGCGCTGCTGCCGGTCGAACCGCACGCCGCCTGCGCGCACCTGACCGAACTGCTGGATACCCGGCGCCCGGCGGCCGTCCTGCTGACCGGACTGGCGAGCGGGCGCCCGCAGGTGACGCTGGAACGCGTGGCCGTGAACGTGATGGATTTCCGCATTCCCGACAATGCCGGGCAGCAGCACCGGGACGCCCCGGTCCAGGCAGGCGGCCCGGACGCGTACCTGAGCACCCTGCCGCTGCGGGCCGTGCTGGCCGCGTGGCACGCGGCGGGTATTCCCGGTCAGCTGAGCGACACGGCCGGAACGTTCGTGTGCAACGCAGTCATGTACCACGCGCTGCACACCCTGCGCGCCCTGGGCCGCCCGGACGTGCCGTGCGGGTTCCTGCACCTGCCCGCCAGCGCCGGAGTCGCCCTGGCCGAGGCGAAAGCGGTGCCGTACCTCCCGCAGGCGGAACTGACCCGCGCGGTCGAGGTGGCCGCCCGGACCGTGGCGGCGTCGGTCAGCGGCGAGGCATAGACCGCCGGAGCGCCACTCCTGCCACCTACGGGAACGGGGCGCGGCCCGGCTGCCAGCCGCCCGCCTCACCGCCCGCCCAGTGGCACTCTCCGGCAGGTTTCGCGGCCAGGGCGACCTTCACGGCGTCCAGCGGCACGCGCCGGGCAAAACGGGTGCGGGCATGCCACGCAGCCAGCGCGGCGTCCGGCTGGGCGGGTCGCAGGCCGCGCAGGGCAGCGGCGGCGCGGTTGACCGCCAGATCGAACAGGGCAGGCGGCACGGCGCCGTTCCCGTGCGTGCCGTCCGGGGTGGGGTCGGTCAGGAAGGGCCGGTCGGCGGGCATGTCAGGTCAGGCGGGGCTGCTGCGCCAGCCGGCGGATCTGCGCGGCGCGGCTGCCAGTCAGGTTGACATTCAGGCGGATCAGGGCGGCGACGGTCATGGGCGGCTCACCACCCGCCGCGTCCGGGTCGGCCGTGGGCACCGTGAGATTCAGCGTGTGGACCGGAAGGGCCTGCGCGGCGCCCACCTCCCAGTCACCCAGGCGGGACAGGCCCGCGTCGTCCGGGGGGGCGGGCGTGCCCGTGGCAGCGGCAATCCGCGTCCACAGGTCGCGTTTGGCGGCGCTCAGGTGCGCGGCGATGGCCGCCACACGCGGGTGGGGCTGACCCTGCACGCTGTCCAGCGCGGCGCGCAGGCCAGTCTCGGGGTCGTGGTTGGCGCGGTCCAGCAGGTCCGCGAGGGTATCGGGCGTGTCGGTCATGGGGTGGTTCCTCGGGGCAGGTGCGTGCCGGTCATTCAGGGCAGACGGAAAGTGTCGCCGTCACGGGTCAGGCGGCCCAGGTCCAGCAGGCGGGCCGTGACAGCGCGGGCCTGCTCATCGGTCAGGGGACTGGCGGCGCGCAGGTCATCCAGCGTGAACCGCCCACCCTTGCGGTGCGCGAGACGGTACACCATGCGCTCCTGAATGTCCGTGCGGGGCGTGCCCGACTGACGGCGCGAGAACGCCCACCACACCAGCGCACCCACCAGCAACCCGATCAGCAGGGCGACCGGGATCAGTTGCGCGGCCAGGGCCGGGTCGCCCACCTGCTGCCCCAGCGCCTGCAACTGCGCCTGCCCCTGCGCGACCTGCTCGGGCGTGCCGCTTTCACGCAGGCGGCGCAGCGCCCCACGCGCCCGCAGGTACGCCATGACACCACCCAGATCACCCCGCACGAAAAAGGCGCTGTAGGCGATCAGGGCAGCCGAGAGGCCCGCAATGAGCGAGAGAGCGGTTTTGATCACGTTCACCCCCCCATGCTAGTGCAGAGGCCAGCGCCACCGCTGTCGGGCAGGGCACCATACCGGAAGACAGCAGACAGCATTCCCCTGACCCGGAGACTCCCAACAACAACCCAGCGCGCAGACAGGCCATTCATGAAACAGACTTCAGTGCCACGGAGACGGCGCACGTCGTCCAGCGTCGCGCCGCCCGTGCCGAAGCCCGTACTTGTCTTCATGAACTCCGCCCCGGCCCGCACCGATGCCGCCGTCGCCTCCCGCTTCTGCCCACCCAACAGGAAGCACGTCAGGGTAATCACCTTCAGCGCGGCGTCCGGAATCGCACGGCGCACCGCACGCACATCTGCCTCCACCGCCTCCCAGTCCCGCTCAAGCGCCGCGCCGATGTGAACCACCCTCTCCACCTCGTCCGTACCCGCCTCCACACTCAGACGCGCCTCCACGGCCTTCTGCTCGCTGCTGACCGCACCCAGCGGGAACCCACACACGGTCGCCACCTTCACGTCCGACCCCGCCAACTCCGCCTTCGCCAGCGGAATGAACACCGGATTCAGACACACCGCGAAGAACGAGTTTTCACTCGCCTCGGCGCACAAGTTCACGATGTCCGCGCGGGTGGCGGTGGGCTTCAGGAGGGTATGGGGGTGGACGAAGACAGCTTCACGCCCCCCAGAATACCCCCCCCAGCCTAAGAAAGATTGACCCGAAAGGAGGAGCGAGGGGACGGGGGAGATGGCGAGTCGTCGCCCGCCCGGAGCGGTAGAAGGTGGGACAGCGTACCCGATCTGTGGGCGTGGCTATGGCGGGTGCAGCATTGCTGGCTGGCGCAGGATTTGCGCCAGTGGCCGGGCCAGTTGCCTGACACCTGCCATACCGGAAAAGGCGTTCCAGTAGCTCAATGAGGACCCAACTACGGCTGAGGATCACGAGCTGGCGATTGCCATCTGCACTGCCCGCATTTGGAGCGGGTGCAAGAGGGAAGCCGTCCCACTTCTCCAACGGGAGGGTGGGGCGGCTGGTATTTGAGGATGTCTGTGATTAGCGGTCGACCGAAGGGCCGAGTACCGGGTCAGCGCATCAGGCCGGTCAGGACC